>USFO01000083.1 GCA_900553955.1 uncultured Oscillospiraceae bacterium | reverse complement strand
ACAACCCCTCAGTCAAGCCCTCTTAATCCTGAAAGGCTTGACAGCTCCCCTTACACAGGGGAGCCGAGGTTCGCCCTGCAAACGCTCGGCGCAGACCTTACACAGGAGAGCCAAAGTTCGCGCTCAGTTCGCCTTGTGTGGCACAGGAGAGCCAAGGCTCGCGCTCAATCCGCCTTTATCAGGGCGGCTTCCGCCGCAGCCCGTGCGGGCGAAATTTAAGTTTTCAGTCTGATTTAATAAAAGCTCGACGCTTATTTGCGAACGGAAAAATAAAAAAGTATGAATTTTTTATAAACCCTCTTGACAAGGGGACAAAAAGATATATAATATAGATGTTGGCACTCAAGAGGTAGGAGTGCTAAATAATAAAGCAAACGGAGGTGTTCGCCATGCGGTTTGACGAACGAAAGATGAAAATCCTTTCAGCAATCGTTGAAACATATATACGCACCGGCGAACCGGTGGGTTCAAAAGCCCTTTCGGAAATGCCCGGCATAGGCGTTTCTCCCGCAACGGTGAGGAACGAAATGGCGTCGCTTTTCTCCATGGGTTTTTTGGAACAGCCCCACACCTCTGCCGGAAGAATCCCTTCCCACCTTGGCTACCGTATTTACATCGACCGGCTGATGAAGGAAGAGCCCCTTACCGAAGCGGAACGTGACGGAATAGACGCCCTGTTCAACGTGGGCGATCCCGACCCGGACAGACTGCTTCAGGACGCGGCGGAAGCTCTTGCCGATTATACCGGCTGCGCCACCGTTGCCATGACTACCACTCCCGCTTATGTCACCGTTGAGCATATCGACATTGTTCAGGCGGACAAAAGCACCGTGGTGCTTCTGGTAATAGCGTCCAACGGTGTTGTAAAAAGCAAGGTTTGCCGCCTTTCCTTCCGCGTGAACACCGGAATTGCAGATTTCTTCAAGAAATTCGCAAACGACAGATTTTCCGGTCACACGCTTAAGGAAATCAGCGCCGAATATGTAACCTCCGTGGCAATTCAGCTCGGCGAATATTCCGAAGTGTTCAATCCCTTGATTGTCGGAATTTACGAGCTGTGCAGAGAGGTTTACGACGGTCAGTATTACCTTGGCGGACAGGAAAAGCTGCTCATCTACAACGAATATTCCGACAGAGCGCTTGAAATAATGAAGCTTATTTCAAAGCGCGAAGAGCTTGGGCCGGTTCTGGGTAAAAACCCATCCGGCGTTACGGTGTTTATCGGAAAGGAAAACAGCCTTTCGCAGCTTTCGGGCAGTTCGCTTCTTGTGGCGCGTTTCTCCATCGGGGAAAATGACTGCGGAACCATCGGGCTGATAGGTCCGGTGCGAATGGACTACTCGAAGCTGATACCTCACCTTGAATATTTTGCGAAAAAGCTTGGCACACTGCTTTCAATGACATATCAACAGAAAACGGGTGATGAATAATGAGTAAAGAAAAGACAAAGGCTCCTGCGGAGCAGACCGAAGAGGTCAAAGAAGCAGCCGAAACCAAAGAAACCCCGAAGGAGGAAGAGCTTGAGGCTGAAAATCCTCTGAAGGAGGAGCTTGAAAAGCTTAAAAAGGAAAAAGCGGAGCTTAACGACCACTACATCAGAATGCTGGCGGAGTATGAAAACTTCCGCAAGCGCAGTCAGCGCGAAAAGGACGGAATTTACGGTGACGCGGTTTCCGACACCGTGGCGAAGCTGCTGCCCATACTTGACAGCTTCGACCGGGCTTCAAATTACGAATGTCCGGACGAACAATACAAAAAGGGAATTGACCTTATAGGTAATTCCATCAAGGAAGCCTTTGATTCCCTCGGAATCAAAGAGATTCCCGCTCTTGGCGAAAAGTTTGACCCCAAGTTCCACAACGCCGTGATGCACATTGACAATCCGGCGTATGAAGAAAACGTAATCACCGATGTTTACCGAAAAGGCTACACCCTCGGCGATAAAGTGATTCGCTTCTCCATGGTTGTCGTGGCAAACTGAAAAAAGTAAAAAACGCTCAAAGCGCTTTATATAAATTGTTATCACATCTTTTATAATATTGGAGGAAAAATATATGTCTAAAATTATTGGTATTGACCTTGGTACTACTAACTCTTGTGTTGCCGTTATGGAAGGCGGCGAACCGGTTGTTATCCCTAACCCCGAAGGAGCGCGCACCACTCCTTCCGTTGTCGGCTTCTCTAAAACCGGCGAGCGTATCGTTGGCCAGGCTGCAAAACGCCAGGCTGTAACCAACCCCGAAAGAACCATCACTTCCATCAAGCGTAAAATGGGCTCCGACTACAAAGTAAGCATTGACGGAAAAAGCTACACTCCTCAGGAGATTTCCGCAATGATTCTTCAGAAGCTTAAATCCGACGCGGAAGCCTACCTTGGCGAGCCTGTAACCGAAGCGGTTATCACCGTTCCCGCATACTTCACCGATGCGCAGCGTCAGGCGACTAAGGACGCAGGCAAAATCGCAGGCCTTGAGGTAAAGCGTATCATCAACGAGCCTACCGCTGCGGCTCTTGCCTACGGCGCAGACAAAGAGGACGACCAGAAGATTATGGTCTACGACCTCGGCGGCGGCACCTTCGATGTTTCCATCATCGAAATGGGCGACGGTATTCAGGAGGTTCTTGCAACCGCAGGTAATAACCACCTCGGCGGCGATGACTTCGACGACAGACTTATCAACTATCTTGCAGACCAGTTCAAGGGCGAAACCGGAATTGACCTCCGCAGCGATAAAATGGCTATGCAGAGACTTAAAGAGGCCGCCGAAAAAGCAAAAATCGACCTTTCCGGCATGACTCAAACCAATGTAAACCTGCCGTTCATCACTGCAGACGCCACCGGTCCTAAGCACCTTGACTGCAACATCACCAGAGCAAAGTTCAACGAGCTTACCGCCGACCTTGTTCAGGCGACCATGGGTCCCGTAAACCAGGCGCTTTCCGACGCAGGTCTTAAACCCTCCGACCTTGATAAAATCCTTCTCGTCGGCGGTTCTTCCCGTATCCCCGCTGTTCAGGAAGCAGTTAAGAACATCACCGGCAAAGAGCCCTTCAAGGGCATCAACCCGGATGAGTGCGTAGCAATCGGCGCTGCAATTCAGGGCGGCGTTCTCACCGGCGAAGTAAAGGGCATCGTCCTGCTTGATGTAACTCCTCTTTCTCTTGGTCTTGAAACCCTCGGCGGCGTATTCACCAAGATTATCGA
Source organism: uncultured Oscillospiraceae bacterium (assembly GCA_900553955.1). Lineage (GTDB taxonomy): Bacteria > Bacillota > Clostridia > Oscillospirales > Ruminococcaceae > UMGS1668. The sequence goes on along the minus strand of USFO01000083.1, from coordinate 3,556 downwards.
CAGAAACACCACCATCCCGGCAAAGAAATCCCAGGTGTTCTCCACCGCAGCGGACGGTCAGACCTCCGTTGAGGTTCATGTCCTCCAGGGCGAGCGTGAAATGGCAAAGGATAACAAGACCCTTGGTATGTTCCACCTCGACGGCATTATGCCCGCACCCAGAGGCGTTCCGCAGATTGAAGTAACCTTTGATATAGACGCCAACGGCATTGTTCATGTAAGCGCAAAGGATCTCGGCACCGGCAAGGAACAGCATATCACCATCACCAGCTCCACCAATATGAGCAAGGAGGATGTTGAAAAGGCAGTTAAAGAAGCAGAGCAGTACGCCGCAGAGGATAAGAAGCACCGTGAGGAAATCGACGCAAGAAATGCCGCCGACCAGATGGTATATCAGTCCGAAAAGACCATTACCGACCTTGGCGACAAGCTCTCCGCAGACGACAAATCCGCACTTCAGAGCAAGATTGACGCCCTCAAGGAAGCGCTTAAGGGCACAAGCGTTGAGGATATCACCGCAAAGCAGAAGGATCTTGAGCAGAAGTTCTACGAGGTTTCCGCAAAGGTATATCAGCAGTCCGCTCCGAACGGCGCGGCAGGCGCACAGCCCGGCTGCGATGGCAGCTGCGATAACTGCGATAATCATTCCGCCGGTAACGGAAACGGCGACGGCTACGTTGACGCCGACTACCGCGAAGTAAACGACAACTGAGAGCTTAGCTAAGCCCTCACAGGCATAAAAAATGACGTTCTGCGCAGGGGCAAATTGCCTCTGCGCAGAAATTGATATTAGATATTCACCGCCGAACTCCGTGAACGGCGGCTTTAATCAGGCGCTGTTCCCGATTTTGAAGATAAAAATTCGGCATAAGTTAAGAAGAAATAAGGTGATGGATTTTGGCGGAAAAGCGTGATTATTACGAGGTGCTCGGCGTTGCGAAGACCGCAACGGACGATGAGATAAAAAAAGCTTACCGCAAGCTTGCAAAGCAGTACCACCCGGACTTAAACCCCGGTGATGCCACTGCGGAGGCGAAATTCAAGGAGGTAGGCGAGGCCTACGAAATCCTTTCGGATAAAGAAAAGCGCGCCCGCTACGACCAGTTCGGCCACGCGGGAGTGGATCCGTCCTACGGCGGCGGACAGGGCGGCTACGGCCGCTATCAGCAGTACGAGCACGGCGATTTCGGCGATTTCGGCGACATTTTCGGCGATATTTTCGGCGGCTTCGGCTTCGGCGGTTCCACCAGAACCCGCAATCCGAACGGCCCCGTTCGCGGAAACGATGTGAATGTGCGTATTCAGCTTACATTTATGGAGGCCGTCAAGGGCTGCAGGAAGGATATCCCCGTTCAGCGGCTGGAGCGCTGCGCCACCTGCGGCGGCACAGGCGCAAAGGCGGGCACAGCCCCCGAAACCTGCCCCGAGTGCGGCGGCAGCGGTCAGGTTCGTGTGCAGCAGCGCAGCCCCTTCGGCGTAATTCAGACAACTAAGCCCTGCTCTCGCTGCGGCGGCAAGGGCAAGATTATAAACGACCCCTGCAAGGCCTGCAACGGCATGGGCAGAATTCGCCATAACAAAAAAATCGCGGTGAACATCCCGGCGGGCATTGACGACGGTCAAACCTTTGTGGTAAGAGGTCAGGGCGACGACGGTACGAACGGCGGTCCCTCCGGCGACCTCAATATCACCGTCACCGTTATGGAGGATTCCATTTTCCGCCGTGACAATTTCGACGTGTGGGTGGATATTCCCATAACCTACGCTCAGGCGGTTCTGGGGGATGAGATAGTTGTTCCCACCGTGGACGGCAAGGTTTCCTACACAGTGCCGGAGGGCACTCAGCCCGGAACGACCTTCCGCCTTCGCAACAAGGGTATTCCCTATGTGAACGGCAAGGGCAGGGGCGACGAGTACGTTCGCGTTACAGTGGAGGTTCCCACCAATCTGACCTCCAAGCAAAAGGATATGATAAGGGAATTTGAAGGCTCCACCGGCGAAAAGAACTATCAGAAGCGCAAAAAATTCTTCGACAAAATAAAAGATGCCTTTAAGGGAGATTAACTATGGAAACCTGGAACGAGCTTACCGTGAAAGTAAACACCGAGGATACCGAACGCGCCGCCGCGATTTGTACCATGGCGGCGGATATGGGCATTTACATCGAGGATTACAGCGACATAGAGCAGGAGGTCTGGAGCATAGCCCATGTTGACCTTATCGAGCAGGAGCTGTTGGAGCGGGACAGAAGCCATTCGCTTATTCATGTGTATATCAAGCAGGAAGCGCAGGCGGCAGAGGCCGCGGCCTTCCTTGACGAGAGACTTACCGCCGAGGGCATTGACCACGAAACAAGCATTGTCGGCGTGAACGAGGAGGACTGGGCGAACAACTGGAAGCAGTTCTATCACACCCAGCATATCGGAAAACGCCTTGTCGTTTCGCCATCTTGGGAAGATTATAAGCCCGCCGAAGGCGAGGTTGTGATGAATCTTGATCCGGGAATGGCTTTCGGAACCGGCACCCACGACACCACCCGCCTCTGCCTTGAGCTTTTGGAGGAGTGCGTCACCCCCGAAACCCATATTCTCGATGTGGGAACCGGCAGCGGCATCCTCGCCGTGGGCGGAGTTCTGCTTGGCGCACCGTCCGCCCTTGGCGTGGATATTGACCCGGTTGCGGTTAAAGTCGCAAAGGAAAACTCCGAGCTTAACGGAACCTCCGGCCGCACGGAATTTGTATGCGGCGATTTGACGGACAAGGTTCACGGCAAGTTTGAAATTGTTACGGCGAACATTGTTGCGGACGTCATCATTCGGCTTTTGAGCACGGTGAAAAACTATCTGCTCAAGGGCGGAACGTTTATTATCTCCGGAATTATCGACACCCGCGCCGACGAGGTGGAAAACGCCTGCCGCGAAGCGGGCTTTACCACCGAAAAGCGCCTTGAGCACGGCGGCTGGGTCGCCATTATGATGAAATACTGATTTTGAGCACGCTCCGTGCTCAAAATGGGAAAAGCACCGAAAAATCGAAAGATTTTTCGGTGCTTTTTTATGTACTTCTACGCCAACAAACCTGCATGAGCATCGGGGATTTTGGAGCTTTCGCACAGCGGCGAATCTGTGCATCGGCGCGGGAGCGCCCTCGCCTTGCCTTTGCAAGGCAAAGGCGACTTGAACAAAAACGAACCCCTGATAGGTTTCTTTCGTTACTATCTTCCTTTCCGAAGCAGTTAATTTTGGCGCACGGCGCGGGAGCGCCCTCGCCTCCCTCTGAGGAGGGAGGTGGATGCCTGCGTAAAGGATTTGAGCAGGCAGACGGAGGGAGAGATACAGTGAGTATGTGCGAAAGCAGTAGGTATAGACGAACACTAATCAATAATGATACCTGTATTACTTAGTGTGTGCCTACATATTGGTGTAAGCAGCAGCCGCGCGTTCTCTCTCCCTCAGTCGCGGCGTTTTAATCCCTTTTCACCGCGCCAGCTTTGCCCCCCTTGCCGTTCTCCGCTCGTGCTTCGGCTATTCGCTCTCGCACTTGCGGACGGCAGCGG
>USFO01000082.1 GCA_900553955.1 uncultured Oscillospiraceae bacterium | reverse complement strand
CTCCCGCAGCTTTTTTATGCCGCAAAATGTAAACTTTTTTGCAAAGCTTATGCCAATACCGCCACATAGGTTGACCTTTAGTGTGGTTTTTGATAAAATAAACTGTACTTTTATATAATTAAAACATAATTATAATGTTTTTCAGAAAAGGACTGACGACTTTTGGAGATAAAAATTTCCCCCTCGATTCTTTCGGCGGATTTCGCAAGGCTTGGCGAAGAATGCGCCGCAATGAAAGCAGCGGGCGCAAACGAGCTGCACATTGACGTTATGGACGGGCACTTTGTTCCCAACATAAGCTACGGAGCACCCATCATAAAGTGCCTTCGTAAGGTGAACGATATGTTTTTTGATACGCACCTCATGATTTCACAGCCGCTGCGCTATACCGAGGATTTTGTGAAGGGCGGTGCCGACCGCATTACCTTCCACATTGAAAGCGACGACGAACCCATGGCGGTTATCGAAAAAATCCGTTCCTTCGGCGTTTCGCCTGCAATCGCCATCAAGCCCAAAACCCCGGCGGAGGATGTGTTCAAATACATTCCCTATGTGGATATGGTGCTTGTTATGACGGTGGAGCCCGGCTTCGGCGGGCAGAGCTTTATGGAGGACATGATGCCGAAGGTCGCCGCCATAAGAAAGTTCGCCGACGAAAACGGATACAAAATCGATATTCAGGTTGACGGCGGAATCGACAAAAACACAATCGGAAAAGCTGCTGCGGCGGGCGCAAATATCTTTGTCGCCGGCTCCGCGCTTTTCCGCCAAACGGATTATAACAAAGCCGTTGCGGAGCTTCGCGCCGCAGCGGAAGCTTAAAAACGGAGGCAACGATGGCATTTTTTACGAAAGGTATTCTGCTGGAGCAGCACAAAGAGCCGATGCTTACCCGAAACGTGCTGATTATGCGGCAGGAATATGAGTATTTTGACTGCGATTTTCCGGATGTTCCCGTAGAGGAGCTTTCTGCACAGCAGATAATAGAAATTGCGCGCCTTGCGGGCATTGTGGATGAAAGCGACGGTTTGCCGCTGGCGGACAAGCTTGAGAAGACAAACCTCGGAAAGGCGGGTACAATGGTTGTGGACGCCGTGGATGACGAACCCTATGTTTCAAGCCAGATGTGCATGGTGCTGCACCAGCCGGAAAAGCTTGCTTTGGGTGCGCAGCTTGCCGCGAAGGCGGCAAACCCCGGTGATGTTTACATAGCCGTTTACAAGCACATTTTTGATATTAACATCAATCTGCCGAAGAGCATAAACGACATTCGCGTGGAGCGCATCGGCGGACTTTACCCGGCGGAGGATAGAGTTTATCGCCATATTCCCAAGGGCAAAAACCGCCTTACCGTCGGCGCGTGCGCCATGGTGCACCTTGCCCGGGCGGTGGAGGACAGCCGCAGAATGACCAGTGCTTTTATCACCGTGGCGGGCGACGCAGTCGCCAATCCGCGAAACGTTGAGGTACCCGTTGGCACCAGCGCCGCAGAGATTTTGGAGCTTTGCGGCCTTGCAGAGGAACCGGAGGTTATCGTCATGGGCGGCAGCATGACAGGCAGAGCTGTCTTTGAGCCGGAGGACGAAAAAATCGGAACCACCACCCGCGCTGTACTTGCTTTTGTGCGGAGCAACCACTCATATTCCTATAACTGTATCGGCTGCGGCAGGTGCGACCATGCCTGCCCGCAGAAGCTTTCTGTTTCCCGCATACGGCTTTTGACCGACAGAGGCAGAACCGAGGGAATTAAAAATTACGACGTAAATCTTTGCACCGGCTGCGGAGCGTGCTCCTATGTCTGCCCGGCGCGAATTGACGTTGCCGCAACGGTGCTCAAGGCGAAAAAGCTTGCTGCACAGAGCAAAAAGGAGGGCGCAAAATGAGAGAAAAGCTGATGTTCCAAAATGCGCCGCACGTCCGCCAAAGCGAATCGGTGCTTACCATTATGACGGACGTTGTAATCGCGCTTGTGCCGCTTTATATAATGAGCTTTTTCTATTACGGTGTGCGGGCGCTTGTACTTGGGCTTTGCGGTGTGACTTCCTGCCTTGTATTTTCTGCGGTGGGTTCTCTCGTTTCAAAAGAGCGCCCGAATATCCGCGACCTTACCTCGGCTATCACCGGACTGATAATTCCGCTGCTTATGCCGGCGGATGTGCCGTACCATGTTGTTCTTGCCGCCTGCGCAGTGGCAATTTTGGTGGTAAAGCTTCCCTTCGGCGGAACGGGCTATAACTTGTTTAACCCCGCGGCGGTGGGCTTTGCCTCCGTGGCGCTGTGCTGGCCCGAGCTTGTGTACAGGTATCCGGCGGTGCTCCGCACCCTGAGCGTTTTCGGAGAAAACGCCGAAAAGGCGGCAACAAGTCCGGCGCACAGCCTTGCCATCGGCGCTGTGCCGGAATATGATGTGCTTGACCTGCTGCTTGGCAGTGCGCCGGGGCCCATGGGTGCGACGAACATTCTTGTAATCGTTGCCTGCGGCGTTTTCCTTATTGTGCGAAAAGCAGTCAACTGGCGCACGCCTGTGTTTTTCCTGCTGACATACGGCATTTGCGCGGCGCTGTTCCCAAGAATCGGCGGCAGCGCGTTCGACGCGCTCTGCTACGAGCTTTTCAGCGGAATGATAGTGTTCGGAGCGTTCTTTATGCTCTCCGAGCCGGTGACCTCTCCGAAGCGCGATTTCGGTAAGCTGCTTTACTCCGTTGTGGCGGGAATAGTGGTGTTTCTGTTCGGATATTTCGGCGGATTTGAGGATGGTTTTGTTTACGCGCTTATAGTGCTGAACGTTTTCACCCCGGTATTTGACACAATCTGTGAAAACGCCCTGCACCTTTACCGCAACCGCGACAGACTTGTGGAATCCATTGAAAGCGATATCAAAAACGCCGCGGTGAAAAAGCCCGCTGCGCCCGTTGTGCGCAAGCACAAAAAGGCGGAAAAAGCCGAAAAGCTTCCTGCTGAAGCCATTGGAGTTATTCCGGCAGCGGAAGAAGTCGCGGAGCCGGTCGAAGTAACCGTTCCCGCCGAGGAAATTCCGGCGGAGGAAGCAAAAGCTCCCGCGGATGAGTTCACCGAAGCTGCCATGGCAGCGGTGGAAGCGACCGAATCTCCGGCGGAAGCCTTTGTGGAAGCGGTGGCAAAATCCGCCGAGGCGGACGCGCCCGACTTTGAAGAAATCGTTATAAACGAAACCGATTCTGCGGAAGCTCCGGCAGAAGCAGAGAAAATAATCATTGAAGAAGCGCCTGAAAAACAGGCGGAAAATGAGGAAGAAAAGGAGGCGGCGCGAAAGTGACGGAAACCAAAGAAAAAATTTCTGCGAAGGACAGCTTTACTCATGTTTTCTTTTCAAACCCGGTGCTTGTGGGCGGACTTGTAATAGGTCAGCTCGCCGCCGGAGATACCAGCCTGCAAACGGGCGTTGCTCTTACAATAACGATTCTTTTTGTAACGGTTCCGGTGCTTGTTTTTGCGGCGGCGTTGGGCAAATACCTGCCCCGTTGGCTCAGAATTGTTGTGTATATGCTCATTTCCGGCGGAATGCTGTTCCCGGCGTACCTTATTTGTCGCGGAACTATGCCCATGGTTTTTGACTCGGTGGGAATTTACCTTCCGCTGCTGGCGGTAAGCACCATTCCCACGGCGTATTCGGTAAAATACTCCGAAAAGCACAACGTGCTCAAGGCGCTGCTTGACGGAATCGCTCTTTCCCTCGGATTCGGGCTTGTGGCGATAGTCCTCGGAGCGGGACGCGAATTTTTTGGCTACGGCACCCTTTGGGGCGCGAAAATCGCGGGCAACTCCTTCCCGGCAATCCGTCTGCCCTTCTGGGGATTCATTCTCCTCGGGTTTATGGCGGCGGGGGTCAGTGCGGTGCGCATTCTCCGCAATAAGCCGGAATACGCCCACTTCGGCAATGTGAAGGAGGATGAAGCATGACCTATATTGCACAGTTTTTTGCAATGATGCTTACGGCGCTGTTCATTGAAAACATCATTTTCACCCGCGCTTTGGGAACAAGCTGGCTGCTGTACCTCATTAAAAAGCCGAACGAGCTTTTCCGCTGCACGGTGCTGCTCACGGTGATAACCACCCTTTCCGGCGCCATCGGCTATCCCCTGCGCGGGCTTGCGGAGCAGAGCGAGCACTCGTATATACTTGTTCCGATGATGTATATTTTGTGCATCGCGGTGGTATATATCGGCGTATATTTCTTTATAAAGCACGTTATGCCCGAAACCTTTGTAAACGCGGAATTTAACCTTGGCGCGGCGGCGTTTAACTGCGCCGTTCTGGGCAGCCTGCTTGTGCCCTCCGTCGGCAGAATGGACTTTGTGAGCACCGTCGGTTACGGCCTTGGCATGAGCCTAGGCTTTGCGCTGGCGGTTATTATCACAGGCTTTGGCATAGAGCGCCTTCAGCTTTGCAAGGTGCCTAAGATATTCCGCGGGCTTCCGATAACCCTTATTTATCTCGGGCTTTTGTCCCTGGCGTTTTACGGCCTTGTGGGACATCAGCTTCCCACCTGATTTGGTGAATTGCTATGTTTGAGAAAAAATACAAAGTTAAACACTACAAATCCCGCATCTATAATCCCATCCGCGGGAAGATAATCCGTGCGGCGCTTATCATCGTCATTGCGGGAGCGCTTTTTACAGCGGGGTGGTTCGCTTACGAACCGCTGATGAAGGCGATTAACAATGCAAACAAGGAAATCATTCAAAACGACCCGATTTCAAAGCCGGAACCGGAGAAAAAACCGGAGGAGCTCCCTCAGGAATTCCTTGACAAGGATACCGTTGCCGTGACCGTTCCGACGGAAAAGCTTTATGACCTTTCGGCGTATTATTCATTCCTTGCGTCCCTTGACAAGGAGGTTACCGCCGTGGTTATTGACATGAAAACCGCTGCGGGCGAGGTTACATACAAGTCGAACCAGGTCAGCGTGCAGAACGTGGGCGCGGCGGCGGAAAACGCCATCGACCTTGCAAGCTATATTGATACCGCGCGCCGGGCGGGCTATGACGTAATAGCGCGAATCTACGCCTTTGAGGACAGCACCGCGCCCTATAACTCCGCGGATATGGCGATTCGCTATGAGTCGGAGGATGGCGTGCTTTGGCTTGACGACAGCGTGGACAACGGCGGCAAGCCTTGGCTGAACCCGTATTCGGACACCGCGCAGAAGTACGTTCTTGATATTGTTTACGACGCCGTTGACCTTGGCGTGGACGCGATTTTGCTTGACGGCGTGCGCTTCCCCGAGGAAAACGCCGCCATGGACTACGCCTATTTCGGCGTGGGAACGGAAGAAACCGGCCGCGGCGAAATTCTTGCCCGCTTCGCGAAGCGGGTCTATTCCGCGGTGGTCACCAGCGGCACGGATGTGCTTGTAGCCTTTGACGGGCACGCCGTTGTTACAGGAGATACCGCCGTTTACGGCGGTTCGCCCATGGACTTTGATGCAGACGGCTTCGCGCCCTGCATAAATCTTATGGATTTTGTGGGCGGAAAAGTTGCCGACGGAATCAATTTCAGCGAGCTGCCCGCGGATGCAACGGAGCTTATGCGCACCGTTTATGAAGCGCTGGCTTTGCCGGAAGGCGCGAAGACTATGCCGGTTCTTTACTGCGCAGGTCTTACAAAGGGGCAGGTTCGCAGCGCGGCGCGCGCCGCGGGGAATTTGGGCGCAGTGGGCTATATCATGATTTACGACGAGGAATTCTTTACCGGCGTGCCGCAGAACTCGGACGAACAGCCTGCGGACGGCAGCGAAAGCAGCAGCTCCGCTGCGTCGCAGCCGCAGCAACCGGTAACACCGCCGAGCAGCGCAAGCAGCTCCTCGGTTCCGTCGTATGTGCCACCGTCCTCTTCCTCGTCCTCAAGCGTGGCGGAAAGCAGCTCAAGCGAAGAATACTCGAGCATACCGGGAGTGACCTCCGGCGATTACAGCGGCGGCGGCGACGACCCGGTTAGATGGGGATAATGCGGCGCAAGCACCGCAAATGAAGCGCGCCTTCGGCGCATGAAGCACACCTACGGTGCATGAAGCGCGCCCTTCGGGCACATGAAAAACGAATGTGTGCCCGCTATGCGGGCACATTTTTTATGGGGCTGTGGCACATGGGTGACGGTAAGAGTTCTCGGCTCCCCTTACACAGGGAAGCCGAGACGGCTCCGCCGTTACGATGCGTCAGCAGCACAGTTCCCTAAAGCCCAAACCACACAAAAAGCCCCGGATGGAATCCTTCCGGAGCTTTTTTGCTTGCAAAAAACGGCGATATACGATATTATTAAATTAAGAAAAGGAGGGCTTGCCAATGACAACGGAAAGACGGGACAAAATCAACTACTATCTTGATATTGCCGACACGGTTATGGAGCGCGGCACCTGTTTGCGCCGCCGTTACGGTGCAATTATCGTGAAAAACGACCAGATTATCTCTACCGGGTATGTGGGTGCGCCACGCGGCCGCAAAAATTGCAGCGACCTTGGCTATTGTGCGCGGGAACGCCTGAATGTGCCCCGTGGCGAACGGTACGAGCTTTGCCGCTCCGTCCATGCGGAGGCAAACGCTATAATTCACGCTGCGCGCACGGATATGATCGGCGCGACGCTTTATCTTGTGGGGCGCGAAGTGGAAACCGGCAACTACGTTGCCAACGCGAACCCTTGCAGCATGTGCAAGCGCCTGATTATCAACTCCGGCATTGATACGGTGATAATCCGCGACGACAGGGAAAACTACCGCGTTATTCAGGTGTCGGATGAATGGATCGCCAACGATGAATCCCTTGAGGGCGTATTCGGATACTGAGCGAAGCAATGCTTCGCAGTTATATCCGCGGCGTTGCCGCGGGTTATATCGCTGCTTTGCAGCGGCTATGTCTGCCCCCTTTGGGGCAGGTTATATTTTGCGCCCCTTGGCCACAAAGCTAATGTGTGCCGCCCGGTGGCGGCACATTTTTTATGCCGCGGTGGCACACTAAATCTGTGGCTTTGCGGCGGTAGCCGCCTCGTCGCGCCAATCGCGGCTCAGCCGCCTTGATAAGTGTGCGCCTTTTGCCGAGTTATCAAAATAATAACCTCAGCTGGTGCGAAGCACCTCCGCGGTCG
>USFO01000081.1 GCA_900553955.1 uncultured Oscillospiraceae bacterium | reverse complement strand
AGTGCCAAAGACCTCTCATCTGACGAATAAAGCGTATTCCTGTGATGTAGAAAAATTCGTATATGCGTAAATACAAATACTCAAGTACGGAGTCAAAACCGGCATTGCTTTTATCCATGGTTTCGACCGTCAATAAGCATACACCTCTCTTTTCTCAAAATTTAAGTTAGATTATACAGCAAAACACTTATAAATGCAAGTGAGTTCATATATTGTTCCGAAAGTTGTAATATATTAGCCCGCAAAAAGCGTATTTTTATGCAAAAAAGGTGAAAAAAATCCCCGGCGCGAACACCGGGGAAAGAAAGGGGCAAATTTACCTGTCCTCGCGGAAGTAGGAAAGACCAAGGTGCTGCGGGGGCTGGCTTTCTCTGCGGTTGCGGATGCTTACGATGACGAGAACGACGATGGTAACGACGTAAGGAGTCATCTTGAAAAGCTCCTGAACGCTTACGCTGAGGTTCGGGATGTAGTTGTGAACAATGAAAAGTCCGCCGAAAAGGATGGAGCCGAAAATGCTGATGTTCGGCTTCCAAACAGCGAAGATAACCAGCGCGATGGAGAGCCAGCCTCTGTCGCCAAAGCCGTTGTTGGACCAAACGCCGCAGGCGTAGTCCATAACGTAGTAAAGGCCGCCAAGACCGGCAATCATACTGCCGATGCAGGTTGCAAAGTATTTGTATTTGCTGACGTTGATGCCGGCGGCATCCGCAGTGGAGGGATTTTCGCCTACGGCGCGGAGGTTAAGACCGACCCAGGTGCGTTTGAGCACGTATGCGGCGATGATTGCGATTATAATTGCGGCATAGGCCATAAAGCTGTAAGAGAAGAATATCTGACCGAACCAGCCGAGATTATTCGCAAAGGGGAGTGTGGTTTTGAAGCAGTTGCTTGTTGCGGTAAGTGCGATGGAAGGCATATCGGAACCCAGCAGCTTGATAAGGGAGCCGCCGAAGAAGTTGCCGATGCCGGTTCCGAAGGTGGTAAGCGCAAGACCGGTTACATTCTGATTTGCACGGAGGGTTACGGTAAGGAAAGCATAGATAAGACCCATAAGGCAGGAGCCGAGCAGGGAACAAAGCAGCGGAATAAGCACCGCAAGGAACGGATTTATCTCACCGGCGGAGGGCAGGGACTGCTCATAGAAGAAGGAGCCGATAACGCCGCAGATTCCGCCGACATACATAATTCCGGGAATACCGAGGTTGAGGTTGCCGGATTTTTCGGTGATGATTTCACCGGTGGAACCGAACAGAAGCGGAATGCCCTGCATAACCGCACGCTGAATAAAAGAAGCAAGCATTATTCTTTTCCTCCTTTCTTGGATTCGCTGCGCTTGATGCTGTAATTGATAAAGAATTCGCTGCCGATGATGAAGAAAATGATTATGCCTGTAAGTATATCGGAGAACGAATCGTTAAGTCCAAAGGTGGTGGAAATTTCGCCCGCGCCCCTTTGAAGGAATACGATAATGAACGAAGTGATTATCATGTAAATGGGGTTGAACTTCGCAAGCCAGGAAACCATGATTGCGGTAAAGCCGCGGCCGCCGGCAAGCTCGCGGGAGAAAGTGTGGTCGGTGCCGCTTACAAGCAGGAAGCCCGCAATGCCGCAGATAGCGCCGGAAAGGAGCATTGTGCGGATAATGACTTTTTTAACGTCGATGCCTATGTATCTTGCGGTATTTTCACTTTCGCCCACGACCTGGATTTCATATCCGTGCTTGCTGTAACGAAGATAGACGAAAACCGCAGCGGTGAGCACAGCAACAATTATGATATTGATGAGATAATCGTGCCCGCCGATGGAGGGAAGCCAGCCGGCCTTGGTGGAGCTGTTGATAATACCGACCTGACCGGAGCCCTTTGGCACGGACCAGATATATGCGAAGAACGAAACTATCTGAATGGCAATGTAGTTCATCATAAGGGTGAACAGCGTTTCGTTGGTGTTCCATTTTGCGCGAAACACCGCGGGGATAAGTCCCCAAATTGCGCCCGCCACGATTGAAGCAATAATCATAATGGGGAAGAGCAGCAGGGTGGGCAGCTTATCGCCGAAAAGAATCATGCAGCTTGCGGTGGCAAGAGCGCCGATAAGCACCTGACCCTCCGCGCCGGTGTTCCAAAAGCGCATTTTAAAAGCGGGTGTTACCGCAAGGGAGATGCAGAGCAGAATTGCTATATTCTGGAGAAGCGCCCAAATGCGGCGCGAAGTTCCAAAGGAACCGTCGATCATAGTTGCATAAACGCTCAGGGGGTTTTTGCCGGTGAGCAGAACGGTGATAAGTGCGCATACAAGCAGTGCAGCCGCAACAGAACCGATTCTGATAAGCCAAGATTTCCACCACACCATGGAGGAACGCTTTACAATATGGAACAAGGGCTCGTGCTTTGCCTTTTCTTGATTATTCATCTGCTTCACCTCTGCTTGATTTAGTCATAAGAAGTCCGACTTCCTCTTTGGTAATGGTTCGGGCGTCAACCATGCCCGTTACCTTGCCGGAGGAAATGACCATAATGCGGTCACAAAGCTCGAGAAGAACGTCGAGATCCTCGCCAACGAAAACAACGGCTACGCCGTTTTCTTTCTGCTGGTTAAGCAGGTTATAAATAAGGTAAGAGGAGTTGATATCAAGCCCGCGGACGGGGTATGCCGCCATAAGAACGGTGGGAGCAGAAGCAATTTCGCGTCCCACAAGAACCTTTTGCACGTTGCCGCCGGAAAGCTTGCGAACGGGGGTGTTTGCGTCGGGAGTGACGACCTCAAGCTCGTCGATGATTTTTTTCGCAAGGTCGCGGGGCTCTTTGCGCTCCAGGAACATGGTGTTGCCCTTGCTGTAACTGCGGAGCATCATGTTGTCAACAATGTCCATGTTGCCCACAAGACCCATGCCAAGGCGATCTTCCGGAACAAATGAAAGACGAACGCCAAGCTCGCGAATTTGGAGCGGGGTTTTGTCGCGCAGGTTGTCAACTTCGTTCGTCTGCGGGTTGTTGTAGAGGATTTCGCCGCTGGTGGGATGAATAAGTCCCGCGATGGTTTCAAGCAACTCGCGCTGACCGCTGCCTGCAATGCCTGCAATACCGAGAATTTCGCCGGAGCGGGCTTCAAAGGAAATATTGTTGAGCAGCGCGACTCCGTCGCGGGTGGTGTAGTTAACATTCTTGACAACAAGGCGGTCAACAGGGTCTTTTGGTTCGCTGCGTTCGATATTAAGGGAAATCTTTTTGCCCACCATCATTTCGGTAAGCTCAGATTCAGTGGTATCGCAGGTATTTACGGTGCCGATGTATTCGCCCTTGCGAAGAACGGAAACGCGGTCGGAAATTTCAAGAACCTCGTGAAGCTTGTGAGTTATTACGATGACGGCCTTGCCGTTTTCCTTCATGCGGCGCAAGACGCTAAAAAGCTTTTCGGTTTCCTGCGGAGTAAGGACGGCGGTGGGCTCGTCAAGAATGAGAATATCCGCGCCGCGATAGAGAACCTTGATGATTTCGACGGTCTGCTTTTCGGAAACGGACATTTCGTATATTTTTTTGAATGGGTCGATGTCAAAACCGTACTTTTCGCTTATTTCTTTAACCTCTTCGGCGGATTTTTTAAGGTTGTATTTGCCTTTTTTGCCGGAACCGAGGATAATATTTTCCGTTGCGGAAAATACGTCAACCAGTTTGAAATGCTGGTGAATCATACCGATTTTGTAGTCAAAAGCGTCCTTGGGCGAAGCGATGATTGCCTCTTTTCCGTCGACGAAAATTTGTCCGTGATCGGGAAAATAAATGCCGGAAATCATGTTCATAAGCGTCGTTTTACCGCTTCCGTTTTCGCCAAGGATGGATAAAATCTCACCCTTGTTTACGGTAAGGCAGATGTTGTTGTTTGCAACGACGCTGCCAAAGGTTTTGGTTATGTTTTTAAGTTCTATTGCAGCAGTGGAACTCACCGTTTTTCCTCCCGTCTTTAATTTTCAAAGATGAAATATAATTATTAGCATTATAATACATTTTTCAAAATTAAAAAACAATTTCTTTTATATTTTTTCAAAAAAGAGAACCAAATAGGGCGGGGCTTTTTTACAAACCCCGCCCTGGTCAGACTAAAAATTAGAATGCAGAGTTAAGAGTGGTGATGCCGTCGATAGCTACGTTGAAGTAAGGAGCGGAACGCATCTCGGACTCGTGGAAGTAACCGTCGGAAACAACCTCGGTGTCGGGAGTGTAGTCAGCGTCAGTGTCAACGTCGGCCATGTAAGAGGTAAGGGTTTCGCCGTTTACGGTGAAGGTGGTAGTATCAAATACATGGAGAGTGCCGTCGGCAAGTTTCTTTTCAGCTTCGGCGATTGCTTCGGCAGTGCCTTCAGCAGCAACAGCGGTGTTGATCTCGCTGAGTTCTACGGAACCGTCGGTGATGCCTTTGCACCAGTCGGCAGCGATTTCTTCGCCGTTCAGGTAGCAGTTTACGATGTACTCGAAGTAAGGAGCCCAGTTAATTCTGGAGGATACGATGAAGGTGTTGGGGCAAGCTGCAACAGTGCTGCCGTTGTAGGAAACGTTGGGAACACCGGCCTGCTCGCAAGCGGTAGGAGCGCCCATGGAGTCGGCGTGCTGGCTGATAAGCTTGCATCCGCGGTTGATAAGGGTGGTAGCAGCTTCTTTTTCAGCGGTCTCATCGTACCAGCTGCCGGTGAACTGAACTTCCATAGTTACGGAAGGGCAAACAGAGCGTGCGCCAAGGAAGAAAGAGGTGTAGCCGGAAATAACCTCTGCATAGGTGTAAGCACCGACATAGCCGATTTTTGCTTCTTCAGCGGTGAACTCGCCGTTGGCGATCATCTCGTTGAGCTTGAGACCTGCTGCGATACCTGCAAGGTAACGGCCTTCGTAGATGGAAGCAAAAGCGTTGTGGAAGTTTTTGAGGCCTGCGGTGTGAGCGGTAGTACCGGTTGCATGGCAGAACTCAACGTCGGGATATTTCTCGGCTGCCTGTGCCATGAAGGGCTCGTGGCCGAAGGAGTCTGCAAAGATTACATTGCAGCCGTGGTCGGCAAGGTCAAGAGCTGCTTCGTAGCAGTCGTTGTTTTCGGGAATGTTGGTTTTCATCATAACCTGATCGTCGGAAAGACCAAGGTTTTTGCAGGCAAGCTTTGCTGCATCGATGAAGTTTTTGTCGTAGGTAGAGTTTTCGTCGTGAAGGAAGATAAAGCCGATTTTAAAGTTTTTGACATCGCTGTCCTTTTCGCCGCCGTTAGAGCAGCCTGCAAGAAGAGTGAGCATCATGATTGCTGCGAGTACAAACGCAAGAATCTTTTTCATTTTGTTTTTGCCTCCGTTTTTTACGTTGTTTTTAGTCTGTTTGTTTTTTTGTTTTATAAAAAAGCATAGAAACTATGCTGATTTATCAGTCCTGATTTCTGAAAACGATTTTGCCGGTTTCGGCGTCAAGCTCGTCCACAATGGCGAGGGATTCAAGGCGAATGCCCTTGCTGCGGATGATGTCGCCGCCGAGCTGGAAGCCCTTTTCAATGGCAATACCGATTCCTTCAACGGTGGCGCCTGCGTCTTTTGCAAGGTCGATAAGGCCCTCAAGGGCTTTGCCGTTGGCAAGAAAATCGTCGATGATGAGAACATGGTCGTCGGGACCGAGGTATTTTTTGCTTACGAACACATCGTAAACGCGCTTTTTGGTGAATGACTCAACCTTGGTGCGATAAACCTCACCGTCCACATTAAGGCTCTCGGTCTTTTTCGCAAAAACCACCGGAACGTTGCCAAAGTAGGTGGCGGCAATGGCTGCAATGCCGATGCCGGAGGTTTCAATAGTAAGGATTTTATTTATGTTGCAATCGGAGAAAAGGCGTTTCCACTCTTTTCCCATTTCCTGAAAAAGAGAAATGTCCATCTGGTGGTTCAGAAAACAATCCACCTTCAGGACATTACCGGGACGCACTGCTCCGTATTCAGTTATGCGATCTTCAAGAATTTTCATGTTGGAAGATGCCTCCGTTCAAAAAAGCAGTACAAGTTTCATACGACAATTTGAAGTGTACTACTATTCCGCAAATTTTGCAATACTTTTTCGGCATTTTCTACAATTATAATAACTTCATCTACTGATTATTGCACGTGGTTTGTAAAATGGGTATAAAAACGCACAAAATTCGTGTCAAAAAGATAAACTAACATAATTTTCTACCGAAAAAGAATAAAAATAAGATAAAATAAACAAAAAAGTAACATAGCTATTGACGAAATAACGCTGTTGTACTACTTTATACTTGTATAAAGGAGGCGGTTTTGTGACAAACAAGGTGCTTATTGGCAAAGTAAAGAATGAACTCCAGCTAAAAGTGAATTTAGAGGAGAAATTTTATCATATTCCGGAGGCGGTTGTGCCGAAAAATATGCTGCCCGTGGGTTATGTCGCACTTTTTTATGCGGAGGGAAAAACGGCGGCGGAGCCGGAGGTCTGCATCCGCTATTTCGGAAAGGTGATAAGAACCGAGCTTGTACTGCGGGAGGAAATAACCTCGCTTCCGTCGGCGAACAGAGGCAAAAGATATTATAAGTTCGTCATTGACGAGTGGAAGAAGCTACCCTCGCCCATAGTGCGTGACAAAGGCGGCGTTTATGCCAAGGCATTCACAAAGCTTGAAACATTGCTTTCGGCGAAAAATCTTTCAGATATCGAGCGGCCGGACAATGTAAAACAAAAGCCGAAGAGAAAAAAGGTCTCCTTTTCCGATGAGCAAATAGCGAACGTTGTGCTTTCGGAAGATTTAATTACCGCAACAACTCTTGCGAAAATTATAAGCGCCGCCGGAGAAACAAAGATTATCGCTGCAAAAATAACGAAATATTTGCTTGAAAACGGTTATCTTAAGGCAAAGAAAATCGGCAGGCACACCTGCCGCGTTTCGACGCCGAAAGGGCAGGAGGCAGGAATATTCAGCGACCACGCTGATAAAAATGGCGACGAATATTATCTTACGCTTTACGATAAAAACGCTCAACAATTTGTGCTCAACCACATAAACGAAATTGTGAAAATCGGCTTGCGGGACGCATATTACACCAAGTGATTTTTTCTGCGAAAAAATTCCGTGCTTAAAATGAGCACGGAATTTGTATGTTTGAGTACGCATTTTGCACGCTTGAGCACGGGAATTGCAGATGAAAACAAAAAGAGCCCGATAATGAACTGCCCCCAATTGAGCAGACAGTACAAAAAAGACTACCTAAAGTAGGAAAT
>USFO01000080.1 GCA_900553955.1 uncultured Oscillospiraceae bacterium | reverse complement strand
TAATCTTATGCACAGAAACGAAAAAATCCTGCTGCGCAGGATTTTTTCGACAGACTGTGCGCGGCTCTGCCGCGCCTTCGTTGAAATTCGTTGAAAAATTTTGCTTGCAAAAAACGCCGCAGACGGCTAATATATAATCAGAGTATCAGCGTGAAAGGAAAAATGATGAAAGAAGTCACAATTTTTACAGACGGAGCCTGCTCCGGCAACCCCGGCCCGGGCGGTTGGGGTACAATTCTGCGCTTTGGCGCCCACGAAAAGGAGCTTTCCGGCGGCGAGGCGAACACCACCAACAACCGCATGGAGCTTTCCGCCGTTATCGCCGGGCTTGCCGCGCTCAAGGAGCCCTGCCGCGTCACCGTTGTCACCGATTCCAAGTATGTTTACGACGGCGTGACCAAAGGCTGGGCGCAGGGTTGGCGCCGCCGCGGCTGGCGCAAGGCGGACGGCATGCCCGCCCTCAACCACGACCTTTGGCAGCAGCTGCTCGACCTTTTGGAGCAGCACGAAGTTACCTTTAATTGGGTGAAGGGTCACGCCGGGCACCCGGAAAACGAACGCTGCGACCGCCTTGCGGTGGCGCAATCAACAAAGTATAAATAATTGTCTGGTTAAGGTTTTACAGAAAAAATACTGCAAAATTCCGCTACTATTTGTATATATTCAATTAAAATTTACAGTGAGGAAAAATTATGCCCGAATATAGATACCGCCCATGGATGCGCCCGCTGGAGTTCGACCGCCCCACTTGGGATATGCTCAAGCCGTTTTCCGAAAATATTTACACCGCCAGCCGCAAGGATTTTCGTTGGCGGTACAACCCGCTGAAGGCGGAGGACAAAATCACCGTTTCTGTATATACCACCCTTTGCTACGAGTGTGCAAACGATGTTCAGGAACAGGATTTTCCCTATTCCGAGGAGGGCTTGCAGCAGGCGAACGAGTGGATTGCGGCGAAATTTCAGGAATTTATCGAGGCAAACCCGACGAGATATAACTGAAAACCGGAATTTTTATGCAGCTCTTTGGCGGCAGAACAGCGCTTTTTAAGCGAATCCGATATAAAAAAATCTCCCCATATTTTATGGGGAGATTTTTTGGTGCGATTCAAAGGTGCGGAGAAAGCTAAGCCGCAGCTTCTTATGAAAATGCTGCTTTTGAGTTTGCTGCCGCAGAATTTATGCGGGGCTTTTTCTACTCTTTCTCGCCCCTTGGCACGCCGCCAAGGCTGCCACAGCCCCGCTGCGGCTTGCCGTACTCAATGCGCGGACAGCCGCCGAAGCTGCCGCGTTCAACCTCTGAATCTGTATGTTCGTCGTGCTCACGCTTCGGCTTCGGGTCTGCGGCAACGGGGCTTTCCGCATCGGCGGCGGCTTCGCCGTGCTCAAAGTCGGGCTTGCGGCGCTCAAAGCAGTGCTCGTCACATTTTTTGAGCACGGTGGTGTTCCGTACTATGTCATAAAGAAAAGTTCCGGCGTTGGTTTTTATGGCAACAGTATTATCGCCAATAAAAAATACTGTCTGAGCACGAAAATAGGTGCTGTTTGCTGCCGGATTTTCCGCAAACGCATTCTGTACTGCAAAAAATTCACGAACGGATCTTCTGCCGCGGTCGAATACGGCACAGCCGGCAGGCTGGAATCTGCCGCCCCTGCGCACAATTCCAAAGCCGATATCCGGCATGAAAACGAAGTGATTTGAGAAACAGCACTTGCCCGGGCGGATAACGCTGGCGGAGCGCAATTCAATCATGCTCAAAGAGCCGTCGCTGCCAAAAAAGCTGATACTAAAGCCGTTTTGTACTGCCATGGTTCTTCCGCTTTCTATGCGCGCAAAGGCTTCCTGCGGAGCCGGCGGAGCCTTCGGCGGCTCCGGTGCGGAGGCCGTGAGCAGCGTGAGCACGGCCACTATAAGTATGTATAAAGCACTGCGCATGGCTACGCCTCCTTTTAAGCAGCAAAGCTGCAATCGTAAAAAAGTGGACTTGTTTTAGTCCCATTTTATCATACCCGCACGCTAAAACCAAGAGTAATTGGACTTATTTCAGTCCAAAATTGTTTCGGAGGGCTTTAGCACGGAGGAGCAAAAATAAAGCAGGACGCGATTTTTATCGGGAAAAGCATAAGGGAAATCATCCGTTTGCGGCACATCGGGCAGACGGAGCCTGTGCGGCAAATGCAGCTGCTCGGGGTGGACGTGACCCGCGAAACGCCGGTGAAAATCGAGCGCGGGATTCAGCATATTTACGCAAGCCGGCTGCGCGCCATCCGCGAAATTCTTAAGACAAGCTGCGACGAGCTGCTACGATGAGCCTTTTCATATATATAGACGCAAAAATTGCGAAAATGCAACACCGTTTTATATAAATTCAAAAAAATTTAACAAATCCGAGAAGCGAAAGGGAGGACTGCTTTGCTTTGCGGCAAAGTTACAGCTGACACTGAAATTTGCCCACCGCCCACTGACCGCCAACTTTGCACATTTTACATTTTCTTAATTTATTCCGGCGCAAATTGGTGTAAAATAACCTTGTATAAAGCGAAAAGGGGGCGCGGGGCGTGTTCGGGTATGTAAAGCCCTATAATCCGGAGCTTCGCGTGCGCGAGCTGGAGGAGTACAAGGCGGTTTACTGCGGGCTGTGCAAACAGCTCGGGCGCAGCTTCGGCGTGTTTGCACGGTTCACTCTCAGCTACGATTTCGCATTCCTTGCCATGCTCAAAACCGCACTGGACAGCGAAATTTGCCCCGAAACGGAGCGCTGCGCCTGCATTGCACACCCATTTTGCAAGCGCATCCGTGTGCGCGAAAATGCCGCCATGCAGATGGCTGCCCGCGCCGCCATGATAAGCGTCTATTATAAATTATTGGATGACCGCGAGGACGAGGGCTTCTTCAGGCGGATCGGCGCGGTGCTGCTGCTGCCCTTTGCAAAGCGCGCGCGGCGTAAGGCTCTTGCCTTTGCGGACGGCGCCGCCGCAGACGAGGCCGCCGCAAAAATGTCCTCCGCTCAAGCACAGCTTGAAGCGGAAAAATGCCAAATTCCGGACGCTGCGGCGGAACCCACGGCGAACTTTTTGGCGGCGGTGCTCAAAAACTGCGCCGCCACGGCGGAGCAAGCCGCCGTGCTCGAACGCTTTGGCTATCTGCTCGGGCGCTATGTCTATCTCTGCGACGCGCTGGACGACCTTGAGGACGATCGGCGGCGGGGTCGCTACAACCCGTTTCTTTACGCGGGCGGCGAAGCCGCAATCGCAGCAAAAAATGCACTTTTTCTTACTACGGCGGAGCTTTCCGACGATTTTGACCTGTTAGAGCTTCACCGCTACGAGGGAATTTTGGAAAACATTATTAGAATCGGCCTGCGTGCCGAGGTAATTCGCATTGAAAAGAAACTGAAAGGAGGCGATAAACATGGAACAGAATCCGTATAAAGTCCTTGGCGTTTCAGAAACTGCCACCGATGAGGAAATCAAAAAAGCCTACCGCGAATTGGTAAAAAAGTACCACCCGGACAAATACGCGGACAACCCTCTTGCGGATGTTGCCGCGGAAAAGATGAAAGAAATCAACGCCGCCTATGAGCAAATCACCAAGGACCGCAAGGCGGGGCGCACCGGCGGCTACTCGCAGCAAAGCTATGGCGGCTACGGAAATTCCACCTACGGCGGACAGGATTACGGCGGCTACGGAGCGGGCTACGGCGGCGGTTCGTATGCGGATGTGCGCCAATTTATCGCCCAAAACCGCATTGAGGAGGCCGACGAGATCCTTGGCGGCGTGCCGGAAGGAAGCCGCAGTGCGGAATGGTACTTCCTCAAGGGGCATATTTATTACAAGCGGGGCTGGCTTTCAGAAGCCATGCGCTGCTTTGAGCGCGCCTACCGTATGGAGCCGAACAACCCGGAATACGCCGGAGCGTATCGGCAGTTTGCCTATCGTCAGCAGTACGGAACAGGCACGAACACCCAAACGAACGTTGTGGGCTGCGACTGCTGCGACTGCTGTGCCGGCCTTATGTGTATGGATTGCCTTTGCAGCGGCTGTAATTGAGAAATTGGGAATTAGAAATTACGAAATATGCGCCGTGCGCACAAATTTTTATAAAGCAGTGCCCCGCGGCAAATCTGAGCGAACCGCGGCGCAAAGCGCCGCCTCGGCTCCCTCTGAGGAGGGAGCTGTCAAGCCTTACAGGATAAAGAGGGCTTGACTGAGGGAGAGATAACGCGAGGCTGCTGCTTACATAAAGGTGTAGGCGTACACTAAGGGATACAGGTATCATTATAGATTAGTTTCCGTCTATATCTACTGCTTTCGCACAGCTTTTGTGTATCTCTCCCTCAGTCTTTTGTTGCCGCGAAGCGGCAACAAAATCCAGCTCCCTCCTCAGAGGGAGCCGAGGGCGCTCCCGCACCGCACCACAGAAGTGCCTTCGTGCGAAAGCTCAGTTCTTCACACTTCACGCTGCCCCCACATTCCTCATTCCGAATTCAACTTCAAGGGAGTTTTTATATGAAAAAAAGCGAACAGGTCGCGCTTTGCGGCGTTGTGGCGGCGCTTTGCACGCTGCTCATGTTTATGACGGGAATGTTCCCGTTTTCTACATACGCGCTGCCGGCGCTGGCGGGGCTTTTGATGGTCACCGTGGCGGTGGAAACCGGCCCCACATGGGCGTATACGCTCTATGCGGCGGTTTCGCTGCTGTCGTTTATCATGACGCCGGATAAAGAGGCAATGCTTATGTTTGTGGCGTTCTTCGGGCATTACCCCATCACGAAGCTGCTCATCGAACGCCTGCGTTCCAAACCGCTGCGCGCCGTGCTCAAGCTGATTTGCTTCAACCTCTGCGTAGTGCTCGGGTATTTGGTAATAATTTACCTGCTGCGTATGCCGGATGTGCTTACGGAGTTCGGCGAATTCGGCAAATACTCGGTTTACATTTTGCTCGGCTTGGGAAACCTGCTTTTCGTGGTGTATGACATCGCGCTGACCAACATTATGCGCGCGTATATTGGCTGGTTCCGCCCGCGCTTCCTGCGAAAAGGAATAAAATAATTTTTTTTACGAAGACCCCGTGCTTTGGCACGGGGCTTTTTTGAGAGCACGCCGCGGCTCGTCTTTGCAAGTGTCGCAGAGCGGCAACTGCACTCCACCACCTCCGTGCGCAGCTCCACTCTCAACACTGCCCACTTCCCCCTTCCCCTGCGGCGCTCCGCGCCCCCTCGCCAAAAAAGCCTAAAAAATCCCTTTTCACTCTTGTATCGCACATTAAAATATGTTATATTAAAATAAATGTACGCAGCTTTGCGAAAGGAAATAGAAAAAAGATGAAGGAACTATTAAACAGAGAGGAATGGAACAGCGCAAAAATACTGCGCGTAATATTCCTTGTGCTGATGGACTGCGTTTGCGTATGCTTTTCAACATTCTTTGCGCTGTTCACCCGCTTTGAATTTGATTTCAAAGCTTTGAAGGAATCGGCGTTTCTGGATTCCGCCGCAGAAAGCGTCGGCATCGGAATCGTCTGCACTGTTGTAGTATTCTGCCTGTTTAAGCTGTATAGCAGCCTGTGGGAATTTGCCGGCGCAGAGGAATTTGTCCGGCTTGTTGCGGCGTCAGCCGCTGCCGCCGCCGTGCAGTGGGCGCTGCTGCGGGTGTTCAAAATCCTCCTGCCGCGAAGCTTTCCGGTGCTGTTTTTTCTGTTTCTGGCGATAACTGTGTTTTGTGTGCGGTTTTCCTACCGGGCGCTGCGCCACGTTCGCCGCAGCATACACAGCTCCGACCGCCGCAACACCATGGTGATCGGCGCGGGCGCCGCAGGCTTTATGACCATCCGCGAGCTTGACTCCAGCGAGCGCTCCGAAAACAAGGTGCTCTGCGCTATTGATGACGACGTGCAGAAGCACGGCAAATACATAAAGGGCGTGAAAATCGTCGGAGGGCGCGATAAAATTGTTGAATATGCAGAAAAATTTCACATTGACGACATTATCTTCGCCATTCCCACCGCGACGAATTCGCAGCGAAAGGAAATTTTTGATATTTGCAGTAAAACCAAATGCGCCCTTAAAACAATTCCCGGACTTTACCAGCTTTCTAATGGCGAGGTCAGCGTAAGCCAGATTCGCAAAATTGAAATTGAGGATTTGCTCGGGCGCGACCCGGTCTGCATCGACATGGAGGGCATCGGCAGCGAGCTTTCCGGCGCGACGGTGCTTGTCACTGGCGGCGGCGGAAGCATCGGCAGCGAGCTTTGCCGCCAGCTTGCCCGCTATGCCATTCGCTGCCTGATAATTTTTGATATTTATGAAAATAATGCTTACGAAATCCAGCAGGAGCTGCTTCGCGATTTTCCGGAGCTTAAAAAAAGCATGAAGGTGCTTATCGGTTCCGTGCGCGACGAGGAACGTGTTGACTGGATATTCAAAACGTATCGTCCTGATTTTGTATTTCACGCCGCGGCGCACAAGCACGTTCCGCTTATGGAGGAAAGCCCCTGCGAAGCGGTGAAAAACAACATTTTCGGCACGCTGAATGTGGCAAAAGCCGTCGAAAAGTACGGTGCAAAGCGCTTTTTGCTCATTTCTACCGATAAGGCGCTGAACCCGACAAGCGTTATGGGCGCTTCAAAGCGGGTCTGCGAAATGATAATTCAGAGCATGAACCGCCGCTGCGAAAATACCGACTTTGTCGCTGTGCGCTTCGGCAACGTGCTCGGCAGCAACGGCAGCGTGATTCCGCTTTTCAAAAAGCAGATTGAAAAGGGCGGTCCGGTGACGGTTACGCACCATGACATTATTCGCTATTTTATGACAATTCCGGAGGCGGTTTCGCTGATTCTTCAGGCAGGCGCATACGCCAAGGGAGGCGAAATTTTTGTGCTCGACATGGGCGAGCCGGTGAAAATCGACCACCTTGCCCGCCGGATGATACGCCTGTCCGGCTACGAGCCGGATGTGGATATCAAGATTGTTTACACCGGCCTGCGCCCCGGCGAAAAGCTCTATGAGGAGCTGCTCATGAGCGAGGAAGGCATGCGCAAGACCCCGAACAGGATGATTTATATAGGGAATCCTATTGAATTTGATGAAGAAAATTTTATAGAGGAACTGGAGCAGCTTCGTGTGACGGAAAACAGCGATTTTGCGGAAATCCGCGCCAAGCTCCGCGAGGTTGTGCCGACTTATACAGGATGAAACAGTGGCCGGTGGTCAGTTATTAGAGTGAAGTGTTGAGAGTGGAGTGTGGAGCTTTCGCACGGCGGCAAATCTGCGCGTTCGCGGCGCGCAGCGCCGCCTCGGCTCCCTCTGAGGGGTTTGGCTTTCGAGCGCC
>USFO01000079.1 GCA_900553955.1 uncultured Oscillospiraceae bacterium | reverse complement strand
CTCAGCCGCGCCGAGGCGGCGCTTTGCGCCGCAGGTTCGTACTAAATTTCCGCAGTGCGTAGTTCCATGTTCCTAACCCCCAATTCCCACCCCGTTATCTCATATTCATATATGACATATAAATAAACAAAGATTTTTATGCGGAGGAACTTTGTAAAATGAAGTACAACATGAAGGATGACATTGAGGAAATTCTGCTTACCGAAAAGGATTTGCAGAAGGCCGTCAAAAAGCTTGGCAAACAGATAAGCGCCGATTATGAGGGTAAAAACCTCATGCTCGTCGCCGTGCTCAAGGGCTCCGTAATTTTTATGGCTGACCTTATGCGCGCAATCACCATTCCGATTTCCATTGATTTTATGTCCGTTTCCAGCTACGGCGGCGGAGTAAAAAGCACCGGTATAGTCAAGATTATCAAGGACCTTGACCACGATATTTCCGGCTACGACGTTCTTATTGTGGAGGATATTCTCGACTCCGGACTTACTCTTTCCTATCTGACCAACGTGCTTCGCCAAAGAAAGGTAAATTCCATCAGAATTGCCACCCTCCTCGACAAGCCCGAACGCCGTCAGGTGGACATCAAGCCGGACTACGCCTGCTTTGTCGTGCCGGATAAATTCGTTGTGGGCTATGGCCTTGACTACGACCAAAAGTACCGCAACCTCCCCTATGTGGGCATTGTAAAACCCGAAGTATATACCAAATAAGCTGTAAATAGCTTTATGTGTGTGCGGGCGCGCCCGCAAGTGGCGCGCAATCGCCAAAAAATATTCGCAAATTCTTTTTTCGGAGTTGATTTCTTGAACAAGAACAGAAAAACCCTAAGCATTGTTTCCTACATTCTGGGAATTGTGCTGCTTTTGTTCCTGACTTCGCTGCTGTTCAACATGAACCAGGAGGAAGTTACGAAGCTTAAGTACTACGAAGTCCTTGAGATGTTTGAAGACGACAAGATCGAGAGCTATACCCTCGACCTTGGCACCGGCGCACTTGAAGCGCAGGTGAAAGACCAAAAAGAAAAGCTCAGCTACACTGTTCCCAATGTGAGCGTGTTCCTCAGCGACGTTGAAAAAATCCTTGAAGCCAAGGGCGAAAGCGCTGCTGCGCTTCAGCCCGACTACCTGCCCATAAAGCAGACCCCATGGTGGGTTTCCATGGTGCCGACACTGGTGCTCATCGGAGCAATGGCAGTGTTTTGGTTCTTTATGATGCGCCAAGGCGGCGGCGCAGGCGGCGCCATGACCTTCGGCAAGGCAAACTACCGCACCGGCAAGGGCGAAAAGCCCACCACCTTTGCGGACGTTGCGGGCTGCAAGGAGGAGAAAGAGGAGCTTGAGGAAATAGTCGACTTCCTAAAGCACCCCAATCAGTTCAACGCTTTGGGCGCAAGAATTCCCAAGGGCGTGCTTCTTGTGGGTCAGCCCGGTACAGGTAAAACCCTGCTTGCAAGGGCGGTTGCCGGTGAAGCGGGCGTACCCTTCTTCTCCATTTCCGGCTCCGACTTCGTGGAGATGTTCGTTGGCGTGGGCGCTTCCAGAGTGCGCGACCTTTTCGGCGAGGCGAAGAAAAACGCCCCCTCCATTGTGTTCATAGACGAAATTGACGCCGTGGGTCGTCACAGAGGCGCAGGTCTCGGCGGCGGACACGACGAACGCGAGCAGACTCTGAACCAGCTTCTTGTGGAGATGGACGGCTTCGGCAACAACACCGGAATTATCGTTATGGCGGCAACAAACCGCCCGGACATTCTTGACCCGGCGCTGCTCCGTCCCGGTCGTTTTGACCGTCAAATCACCATAGGCTCGCCGGATATCGAGGGACGCGAGGCCATTCTTAAAATTCACACGAAGAACAAGCCCCTTGCCCCGGATGTGGATCTTTCCGTTATTGCGAAGTCCACCGCAGGCTTCACCGGAGCGGAACTTGAGAACCTTGTGAACGAGGCCGCGCTTTTGGCGGCACGCCGGAAAAAGCGCGCCATCACCATGGCGGAAATCGAGGAGGCAACCATAAAGGTTGTGGCGGGTCCCGAAAAGCGTTCCCACAAGACCAGTGAAAAGGATCGCCGCCTCACCGCCTATCATGAGGCGGGACACGCGGTTGTCACCTACTTCTGCCCCACTCAGGACCCGGTTCACGAAATTTCCACCATTCCCCGCGGCTATGCAGGCGGCTACACCATGAGCCTGCCCAGCGAGGACAGAAATTATGTGACTAAGCACTACCTTGAGGAGGAGCTTTGCACCCTGCTCGGCGGCCGCGTTGCGGAAAAGGTCATCCTCGGGGATATTTCCACCGGCGCTTCCAACGACATTGAGCGCGCCACCACCATTGCCCGCAATATGGTAATGCGCTACGGCTTCAGCGAAAAGCTCGGCCCCATGGTCTACGGCAGCGACGAAAACGAAATCTTCCTTGGCAGAGATATTTCTCAGGGCCGCCACTATTCCGACGAGGTCGCCTCCGATATTGACGCGGAAATCCGCCTCTTTATCGACAACGCCTATGACCGCGCCGAAAAAATCCTTACCGAGCACCGCGACAGGCTCGAAGCCGTGGCTGCGGTTCTCCTTGAAAAGGAAAAGGTTTCCGGCGAAGAATTTGAAAGAATTATGAAGGAAAAGCAGGAGGAAAAAGCCCCAGAAGCAGACTCCCCGAAAGGCGCCGAAGAATAATTCCATAAAAGCCTTATAAAAGAACGCCCGCACCGAAAAGTGCGGGCGTTTTTTCATCATTTTTGGGCAAATTTGATATATTTTTCTGCGATTTTCCGCTTCAAATGCATAAAGTCCTGTTAAAAATGATAAAATTTGCATTCAAAAGTGCAAAATTCTATTGCATGAACTGGAAACTCGTGGTATAGTATATATGTAACATTAGGCATTCAATTTTTTTGTTACGGAAAGCAAAAAGACGGAAAACAGTTCCGAAAAAAACAATGGAGGAGATAGCTTATGAAAAAATTGCTCAGCTTGCTTCTTGCGGCAATACTTGCCTTTAGCTTGGCGCTGCCTGCATTTGCGGCAGACCCCGCTCCCGGCCAGTACAAAGTAACCTACACCGACCCATCGAGTCACTTCCAGAAAAGGGAGTTTATCGTTAAAGCCGGAGAGAAAGCCCCCGCTTATGATGAGGTAAAGCCTCAATACGGCAACTCCGTTTTCAGCACCTGGAACTACCGTTATAAAAATATAACGGATCCAACAACGGTAACGGTTAATGAAAATCTCACATTCACCGCTTATTGGGAGAAGCTCCCTGAGCTCACTCCCGAAATCGCCAAGCAGAAATGTCTGCTCCGCATCACCGACAATGAGCGTCCCGGCACGGGTTATGATATCAGGAACGGAAAGCTCATTGACGGAACATACAGCATAAGTAAGGTTGATTATGACGCGAATAACAAGGTCGCTTACGCCACTGTCACCATAGCCGCCGCCTCTTTCGACGCATATTCCGTAAATCTTGAGGGCGGCGCGGGCGATTATATCTACCATTTCCGTGAGCTTGGCGAACATGCCAAAAACAATACCGACAGTAACGGCAACCTTGTAATTCACCTCAAATCCCAAGGCGTTTATGACGGAGCCGTGGATCAAACCCTCGGTCTTCAATTCAGGGAATGGGAAATGGATCCCGCATACTATCCCGACAAGGCGCTCCCGCAGCTTCTCTTTGACCGCTATTACACCGTAATCTATACCGACGGCGCAAACGGCGCAGCCTTTGCGGAGGAGAGCCACCTTGTTAAGTACGGCGAACCCACTCCCGCATTTGAAGGCACTCCGGAGCGGGTCGGCTACAAATTCCTCGGTTGGGAACCCGAGGTTGCGGAAACCGTAACCGAGGACGCAACCTATACCGCAAAGTGGGATAAGCTTTTCACCGTAACCTACAAGGATCCGTACAAAAATTTTGAAGAACAGGTCTACTATGTGGAAAAAGGCGGAAAGGTTCCTGCGTTTGTGGGAACTCCCACCCGCGAGGGCTATATTTTCTCCACCTGGAACGGCGTATATGAAGCCGTTAACGGCCCTGCCGGCGAAACCGTCACCAAGGACCGCGTTTTCAGCGCCCGTTGGACTCAGCTTCCGAAGGACCTTGATGCGGCAACCGCAATGAAAAAGGTCACTCTTCGCGTAACCGATGCTCTCCGCCCGAACGGAAACTACGATTTGCGCACGGAAAGTCTGATTGACGGAACCTTCACCGTCGGCGCAAGCGAATGGAACGCAGAAAAGAAAGCCGTCCTTGCAACCGTAACCATAAGCAAGGCTGATTTTGAAAAATACGGCGCAAGCCTTGAAAAAATCGAAGGCTTCACCTACCATTTCAGTTCCCTCGGAACCTATACCGACACCGACAGCGAGGGCAACCTTGTAATTCACCTTAAAAACAGCGCGCGTTACAAGGGCAACTCCAATTATTCCAACCGTGAGCTTTACTTCGGCGGTTGGCTGATTGACACCGACTATTATCCCTCCGCAGCACGCGCACAGCTTCTCTTTGACCGCTATTACACCGTAACCTATACCGACGGCATAAACGGCGAAGCCTTTGCGGATGTTTCCGTAGAGGTAAAGGAAAACGAACCCACTCCCGAATTTGTCGGAACTCCCACCCGCAGCGGATATATCTTCAAGGGCTGGAGCCCTGTTGCTGCGGAAAAGGTCACTGCCGATGCAACCTATGTTGCTCAGTGGGAACGCAACACCTACACCGTCACCTTTAACTGCAACGGCGGCGAAGCCTGCGCTCCCATCACCGTGACCTATGGCGAAGCCTACGGAAGACAGCTGCCCGCCTGCTTCGTTGACGGTATGCAGAACCTCGGCTGGTACCTCGTGGACATGGAGGGCAATGTGACCGACACCTCCATCGGCGAAAGAACCCTTGTCACCGAGGCGAGAGATCATCAGCTCTTCCAGAAGCGGGAAATTATGAAGCCCACCGTTAAGCTCAATCTCAGCCGCCCGGTTTACAACTACCTTGAGAAGCCCGTAACCATTCAGTCCAGCGGAATTACCGAATATCCCGCACTGAAATACAGCTATCAGTGGTATAAAGACGGCACCGCCCTCACCGACGGCAAAATCTACGAAGGCTCCAACACCGCGAACCTCACCCTCAAGCACGACTATGTTTCCTGCTCCGGACTTTACAAGCTCGTTGTAACTATCTCCGTGGCAGACAATTCCGGCATAGTTTCCGCCAACGGAACCGTCACCGCAGAAGCCAAATACGACCTGCTCATCAGAAGAAGCAGCAACATGGTTATCTATGACGCGAACGGCGGTCAGGGCGGCCCTCTGAACGACTCCGACTACTACGATAAGGCGAACGACCGCTACATCGCAAAGCTCAGAGGCGTTGACGCTATCCCGAACAGCCCCCTTGTTCGCGAAGGCTACCATTTCCTCGGCTGGAACACCAAGGCAGACGGCACCGGCGACAGCTACAAGCCCGGCGATTTCTACGTGTTCGACCGCGAGCTCTCCGAGAACGGCGGACTTAGAGTTACCCTCTATGCCATGTGGGAAGCCTGCGCCGACCACCTCGTTGACGTAAAGGTTCTCAAAGCCCCGAACTGCACCGAAAAGGGTCTCAAGCTCTGCCGCTGCAAGGTCTGCGGCGTGGAGTATGAGGTTGAAATGCCCGCCCTCGGACATGACCTTTCCGGCTGGATCTGGAACCGCACCGAGCACTGGAAAAAGTGCAGACGCTGCGGCGAGCTTTTCGAAGTCGACAAACACACTCTCACCGAGTGGAAGGACATTCTCCGCAACGGCGAAATCGTTCCGGAGCATCACTGCGTTGTCTGCGGCTTCAGCGAATGCGGCAGTGTAATCCACATTGACGGCACCAAGAAGCCTCAGGCCGGCGTAGAGGTGAACCCTCCCACCGGCGCGGAGGTTCCCTCCGTGCTTCCCGCACTTGCAGTGCTCGCAGGCGCGGCAGTCCTCCTCCGCAAGAAAAAATAATCCGCACTAAGCGCTGACGCCGCAGGCTACGCGCTGAGTGCCAACGCAAAAAAGGCAGCCGCAAGGCTGCCTTTTTTGGTTGGAGATGAGGAGCGAGAAAAGAGGAGCGTACAAAAAAACTACCTCCGAGAGGTTTGGATTTTCTCTCGACCCGCAAAAGCTTGTAGGCGAATAAAGTGCCACCGCACTTTATTCGCTGATTTTTTGCAAAAAAGTGTTGACAATTCATCTGCGCTTTGCTATACTTGCTTTTATAATCATTCACAAATGAATGATTATGCAAAAAACTGAATACTGAAAATTGTTTTTGGCTATGCCATAAACAATGGTAGAGGCGCAAGGCTCAAGAGTAGCGCGGGCATTTTGGGAAGCGGTTTCCCGTCCGAGCGAAAGGGTGCTTTGCCGAAGCGGTGCGGCTGCCGACCGGTCTGCATTGCTGGGGCGTGAGAGAATATCTTACGGACTGTCACTTCGGTGGAGAGCTATCATTGGTTTAAGCGAAAGCATCTGTGCTTTTCGCAAAACATTTGCTTTGGAATGTTACCATGAATCTTCATCTGAAAGTATTCATGGTTTTTTTGTTGCAGAATAAACCTGATATTTTTAGAAAGAAGGAAATTTTAATGAGAAAGATTATTGCTTTTATCCTTGCAGCTGTTATGTGCCTTGGCTTTGCTTCATGCAGCAAGGCGGAAACCAACGACAATGTTCTGCGCGTTGCCATGGAGTGCTCCTACGCTCCCTACAACTGGAGCCAAGCCACAGACGCCAACGGCGCGGTTAAAATCTCCGGCAGCAACAGCTATGCCTACGGCTACGACGTTATGATGGCAAAGCTCATCGCCGAAAGCATGGGCAAGGAGCTCGAAATCGTCAAGCTCGACTGGGAATCCCTTGTGCTCGCCGTAAAATCCGGCGACGTTGACATGGCTATCGCCGGTCAGTCCATCACCGCGGAACGCCTTGAGCAGGTGGATTTCTCCATTCCGTACTACTACGCAACCATAGTCACTCTGACCAAAAAGGACAGCCCCTACGCCTCCGCCTCCGGCGTTTCCGGTCTTGCGGGCGGAACCTGCACCTCCCAGCTCAACACCATCTGGTACGACGTCTGCCTGCCGCAGATTAAAGACGCGAATGTGCTTACCGCACAGGAAACCGCACCCGCCATGCTCGTTGCGCTTGAGTCCGGCGCAGTTGACTATATAGTTACCGACAAGCCTACCGGAACCGCCGCTCTTATGGCCTACGATGACCTCGCAATGCTCGACTTCACCGGCAGCGATGACGACTTTGTCGTTTCCGACGAGGACATCAACATCGGTATTTCCATTCGCAAGGGCAACACCGAGCTGCTTGACGCGGTGAACAAGGTTCTCTCCGGCATGACCGCCGAGGACTATGAGCGCATGATGGACGAAGCTATCTCCGTTCAGCCCCTGAGCGAATAATTTTACGGCGGAGCGACCTCGGCTCCCCTGTGCTCACCGAGTGAGCCGAAGCGCGAATCTCGGCTCCCCTGTGTAAGGGGAGCTGGCTTTTCGGCTTGTTTACAAGCCGAAAAGACTGAGGGGTTGTATCTCCGACAAGGTATAGCGTTTATGCCGTTCTCTTGGCTCCCCTTACTTGTAAGGGGAGCTGTCACGCCCAAAGGATTTAGCGGCGTGACTGAGAGGATCTTCGTC
>USFO01000078.1 GCA_900553955.1 uncultured Oscillospiraceae bacterium | reverse complement strand
TAGCTGTGACTATTCAGCAGTTTTATTTTTCGCGTATGATGCTAACAAAGTAGTCAACGCTTTGAACGGTTTTTTCCGGATGCAGCGGCGTCACATCGTTTTCGATGATTTCAAAGCCGAGTATTGGCGTTGCCGCGTTACCGCTTGTGCCAACGGTCGCTATAACATCGCCCTGCTCCACCCTGTCGCCATTATCAACAAGAATCTCTTTGAGGTGGCAGTAAACCGCAGCCGTGCCGTCGTCGTGCTCTATGATAATTATATACCCGTAGCCCGAAGAGGTAAGACCAACATTCTTTACCGTGCCGCTCTTTGTGGAAAAGACATCCTCACCCTTAGTCCCGTCTATATAAACAAACCCTTCGGACGTCCATAAAACGCTGTTCGCATACTTGGTCGGGCGGGCGTAGTCGGAACTGAAAATGTCATAGAAATCCCATTTGCGGTCGTAAGTGCGGTAGGCGGTTCTTTCGGCGGCACTTTCTTCCGCTTCGGAAGAAGCTGCTGTGGCGTCAATTTTTATCACGCCGGAATCATCGTCCGCGGCGCTTTTCGGCGGCTTTTCCGCAGGAATTTCCGGCTGCCGTGCGCCGCTGTCCCCTGCAGGAACTTCAACTTTAATAACGGCGGTTTGCTCACCCGCGGCAGCTTGCGGAGCCTCCTCCGCATACGCCGCAGTGCCGCAGGCGGTCATGGCAAGCAGCGCCGCCGCGACCAGCACAGCCTCTGCAAGCATGCTTGTTTTTCGCTTTTTCATGTTCAAAATATCATTCACCCTTTCTTCAAGGGGCGCGGCGGCGAAGCTTTGTGCGGCGAAGCTTTGCATCTGCCTTTCGGCAAAATCCAAAAGCGTCAGCGCATAGCGCGGAGCATTCTCCGTGCCCAAAAGCCGCAGCGCCCGTTCGTCACAAAATCGTTCCAAATCTCTGTCGAGATACTTGAATGCAATCCACACAAACGGATTAAACCACCCGGCACAAACCGCAGCAAGCCCCAATAATCTGGCTACGGAATCGCGGTCGCGGATATGCACATATTCGTGCGCCAAAACGAAGCGTAGCTGCTCCGCTTTGCAGTCCGGCGGAAGCACGATTTTCGGCTTGATAATGCCTATGCTGAACGGTGAACACGCGTCCGTGCTCACGAGCAGCGCTATTTTGCCGGATTTATCAAAGCAGCGGAGAATTTCATTTGCGGCGGCGCCTTTCTCGTGCTCAAAGCCGTTGCAGCGGCGCAGCATAACGGCATGACCAAACCCGAAATACAATGCAAGCAGTACAGCGCCGCCAATATGAACAAGTGAAAGCACCTGTATGGCGGTCATTTTTCTGCCGCTTTGTGCCGAAATTTCCGCTTGAGCACCGTTTTGAGCACCGCCTTGCTGTTCTCCGTCAGCTTGAGCACCGAACTGCGGCATAACAAAATCCGGTGCGTCTTCGCCGTGCTCAAACTCGCCGTTTGCAGAAACAACAAGCGCACTTTCCGCCGGAAAAACACTTAAATGTGTTGCCGCCTCCACCGGTATGAGCACGCGAATGAGCACCAAAAGCCACAGCACAGCAAATACCGCAAACGGCACTTTATTTTTGAGCACGCGGCGCAGCAAAAGCACAATTATTGTCGCTGCCGCCGCGCCTAAGTTTGCATAAATCACATTCATTTCGCATTCTCCGCTTTTTCGGCGGCCTCCCTCAGTGCGGCAAGCTGCTCTGCGTTTATTTTACCGCTGCTCACCAATGCGGAAACAAGTAAATCCGGTGCGCCGCCGAAGAGCCTGTCAATCAGCTCCTGTGCCTCGCTGCTCTGTACCTCTTCGCGGCTTATTGCGGCGGTACACACAAAGCCCGGTTCCCGGCGGGTTATGGCTCCCTTTTCCACACACTTTTTTATTACGGTGTAGGTTGTGGTCTTGCTCCAGCCGGCGCTTTCTGCAAGAGCTGCGGCAATTTCCTTAGCGCTTACCTCGCCCTTTGCCCAAATTATCTCCATCACTTTAATTTCGGACGGAAAAAGCTTTTCTGTCATTCGGTTCACCTCGTTC
This sequence comes from uncultured Oscillospiraceae bacterium, assembly GCA_900553955.1. GTDB lineage: Bacteria > Bacillota > Clostridia > Oscillospirales > Ruminococcaceae > UMGS1668. Next base: position 5,644 of record USFO01000078.1, on the reverse strand, counting down.
TATCATAGTAGAATTCTACTGTTTATATTCTACTGCAGTAGAACGGTTTTGTCAAGCTCTTTTTCGTGACACAAAAAAATTCCTCGCTCAAAATGGGCGAGGAATTTTTATTATGCATTGTAAAATGGGTATCCATCGACACGCTTCCAGCCGCTTTCGCTTGTCCTGCTCCACTTAACCAGATTCTCCGGGTCGTAAATAACAATATCGCTCTTTTCAAGGCGCATTCTTTGCCCCATATTAAGGTCAACCAGTTCGGCAAATTTGCTGAAATCGCTGTCCTCGTACCCCTCCGCAAGCTCGAGTTCTACCACAGTATTCACATTAAGGAATCTTTTTGCCAGCGTGTAGTTCGGGTAAATTCCTCCCCACTTCCAGTACGCCTTTATATATTGGTTCGTCCAGTACATGTCGACCTCGCAGGAAATTATGCGGCAGCTTTTTACTCCGTCAAAGCTATCAAAATAATGCACAATGTCCTTCTGCACTGCGTCCGTGCAGGACTTGGCGAAGCTTCCCTCCGGGTCTATTTCGCTTTCCTGCACCTTCGCTTCCGCATAATTGAGCACGTCATAGTTCTCTAAAAACATCTTCCGAAGCTGATTATATTCCACCTCGTCGAACGCGTGATAGTCATTCTGCACGTACCGGTCAACGCTCCACTCACCGGTCTGTTCGTCGCGGAACACCAAGTAGTCAAACGGGCTTTCGTTCATATCGGTAAGCGCCGCTATGTTAACTCCGTAATATATTTTTGCCCGTTCCTCCTGATTTGCGAAGTAAAATTTCCGCACTGTACGGATTATGAGGAAATTTTCCATGCAATATTCCGGCGTTGTGAACCTGTCAGACACTGTCCCGTATTCCTCCGCGAAAGCGCGGTTGATGAAGAAATTCGTCTGATTTATATCGGCGCTTATGTCCGTTATCACGCTTTGCGGCAAGTCGTGATGAACATAGGCGCGAACGGCGGCAATCGCCGCCTCGACTTCGCTGCCGTTCGCCGAAAGAGTGGTTTGGTAAATTTCCCGCCGCCTTGAATACGAGGCGAACTTGTAGCTTCCGTCGTCGTCCACGCGAATTGTCAGCGTGCGGCGCTCGTCAAGCAAGCCGGTGTCGCTGAACACAAGCTCCAGCTTTATGAGCAGCAGGTCGCCGCTGCGCTCAAGGCTCAGAATGTGTACCTCCTCCGGCGCGCCGCGACCGCCGTCGCCGTCTATCGGAAAGTATACATCTTCATCGGGGTGGTAAACGCCGTCCTCGTCGCTGCGCAAGGTTTCGGTGCTCACATCAAAGTATTTCTGAATCGTTTGCTCGTAGTCCGCACTCGAGAAGTACCAACCTCCGTCCGATTTTTCGGGAATTTCTTCGCCATCGCGCCACGCCTTGTCAACGCGCCATGCCCAAAAGCGATACCCACTAATATCGTCCGCAGAATTGAATCCGCTGCTCCAGAAAAAACTCAAATCCGAAACCCGCAGCGTACCGTCCTCCTGCCGCTCCGCGCCGAAATTCATCACTGCGTCCTCGGCTATGGCTCTCAGTTCGTCGTTGGAAAGGCTGCCCGGGTCGACCTCAACAGGTTTTGTGCCGAAGGGATTCTCGTCGCCCTTCCACATGGCGTCAATATAGGTGCTGCCGTTGCGGAGCTTCACTAACCGCGCTCCGTAAATCTCATTTTCAGAAATCAGTGCGTCCCTGTCCGCCTTGGTATACAGCTCTTTTCCGTTGTCGTCGTAGCTGAACGAAACAAACTGCTGCCATTTGTCGTTCATTTCTTCTCCGTATATCCCGGTCAAAATGAACTTCACCGTATAAGTTGTGTAGCTTCCGACGCTTCTTTCAACGGAGAAAATCTGCGGGTACTCCAGCGAACCGAAAAGTCCCCACGGAAAACTCATTATATAAGTGTCAATTTCCGGAATGTACATCACGCCGCCGCCATCCTCACTGTGGCGCTTGTTCTGCGGCACAGTGGTTCCACTCATTTCTTGAGCGAAAAGCTCGCTGTACATTATGGAAATTGCCTTCATGGAAAACGCAATCGTATCATCGTAGCGGTCGCCCCATTTTTCGGCGATTACGCTTCTTTTTTCTTCGGGAAGTTTATTTGAGGCTTCGTACCATTCCTCGTGGTACGCCTGTACGATTGCCGAGTAGTTTAGATATTCGCTCTGCTTCTCGTTTATTCCGGCGGTGAAGTCAAAATCCACAAAGCCGTGGAAAGCATCGCTGCTCGTCAGAACTTTCAAAAGCTCCGCCAGCTCCGGCGCGGCGGAATCGTCGCAGAGCATCTGGTCGTCCGCACGAAGCGCCGCAGAATAGTCAAAGTACCAGTCGAAGCCGCGCTCCGGGCAGAAAACGGACTTTCCGCCGCGCAGAATGTCAACCAAAAGCGCGTGGTGCTCGTAATCCGTGTTCGCAATAAAATCGCCCTGCTTCACATAGTCGCCGATAGCTTTCTTGCCGTCCGGCGTGGCAAGGTTTGCGTAAACCGCGGTGTCACCGTCGGCTTGCTCAATGGCAATTGCCCATCGCATGTGCGCTGTGCGCACCATGCCGGAAATTTTGCCACCCTGCATAGCGTAAACCGGCGTGCCGCTCTCCGCTTCCATTACGATTGCGGAATCCGGTAGCCATTTCACCGTACTGTTTGTGTGCAGCGGCGCGGTGTACGCTTCGCCGAACACCCTGTCGAACTCCCAAAGCTTCGTTTCGGAAGCGTAGATTCCTTTTGTGAACTCGTTTTCCGGCTGCTGAGCTTTTTTCGGCGCAGTACCGAATATAACCGCCACCGCAACTATAATCAGCGCTATGACAACGGCGGAAATTATGCCTATGCGCTTGTTTTTGCCCTTGATAATCGACATTATGCGCTCCTCAAAGGAGCCTGCGCTGAAGTAGCTAAGTGCGGAAATTCCGCTTTGGCGTTCGGCGTAGTCAAGCAAGGTGTGCATATAGTCCGCTCCGCTTCCGCCGAGGAGCTTTATGCTGCGTTCGTCGCAGTAGCGTTCAATATCCCGGTTCATATAAATCGCCGCCACCCAAACAAACGGGTTGAACCAGCACCACGCCAGCGCCAATGAGCACAGCGCCCTCAGCAGAAAATCTCTGTCCCTTGCGTGAACATACTCATGTGCGAGCAAATTCGGGAGCTGCGCCGGAGTCACTCCGAGGGGCAGCAAAATCACCGGGCGGGTAAGCCCGAAGGTGAGCGGAGATTCCACCTCCGCACTTTCCCAAATGCTCATTTTGCCGCTTTTCGGCTGCCTTGCAAGCCATTCTGCCGCCGCACCGACGCAGGGCGAGGCAAAACGACGGTATTTGTTCACATCAAAAATGTATTTTACTATAATATATGTTGCTACAACCGCCGCTCCGCATATGCGAACGGTGGAAAATATTTTCTCCGTGCTCAAAGTGGCTTTTGGCTGAGCACCGGCGGTGCTCACGGTCTGCGGTGGCGTGTTTGAAACGCTGTTTTCAGCTTTATCATGCGAAATTTCCGGTACAAAATTGTTGTCATTTTCCGGCATTATGATTATCTCCGGCGTGTTGCTTTCCTCCGGCGCGGAGATTTGAGCACCGCCGTTTTGCGGTCGTGATATGGTTTCCGTATGCTCCGTGCTCAAAATCTCGTTTTCCGTGCTCAAGCTTTTCGGTGCGAATTTATAAATGCTCAAACCCGTTGAAATGCCGAAGGGCAAAAGCGACCACACCATCACCGCCGCCCAAAGAAACACAAATACTTTTGCGGGAAAGCGGTTTTTGGACACCGCCCGAAGCCCGAGCACCGCCACTATTATCGCGGCGGTTCCGAGCTGTGCATATACCGTGCTCATCATCTTATTTTCCCCCTTCTGAGTCTTTTACAAGCTCCCTTAGCCGTCCAAGCTTTTCGCCGCTGAGCTTTTTACTGCTGAGCAGAGCGGAAATAAGCATATCCGGCGAACCGTCGAACAGCTTTTCCACCAGATTTTCCGTTTCTATTTCCTGTACCTCCTCTTTTGCAACGGCGGCGCTGCACATAAAGTTCGGTTCCGTGCGGATAATCGCGCCCTTTTCTATGCAGTTTTTTATCACCGTATAGGTTGTGGTCTTGCTCCAGCCCACGCTTTCTCCCAATGCGGCGGCAAGCTCCCTTGCGGTCATATTTCCGTTTTTCCAAAGCAGGTTCATAACCCGAAGCTCAGACTGATTTATATGCTCCAAATCAAACAGCTCCCTCTGTTCTATATTTATAGAAAGTTCCCTAACTACATTCTATATTCATAGAACGATTTTGTCAATACCTTTTCGCAAAATTCCGAAAATACTTGGAAAAAAGACGATTATCCCGCTTGACAAGCCGTTTTTCATCTGTTATAATCAACAATGTTGCTTTATGTATAAAAAGCATCATCCTTGCTCCGCAAAGCGGGGCCAAAGTCCAAAAGGAGGTGTATCAAAGATGGCAAAGATTTCTCAGAGTTACGAAACCATTATGGTTTTCAGCTGCAAGAATGAGGAAGCAATCCCTGCACTCGTTGAAAAGTTCACCACTCTTATTTCCGACAACGCTACCGTTGACGGAGTTGAGGAATGGGGCAAACGCAGACTTGCTTATCCCATCAACTACGAGACTGAAGGTTATTACGTACTGGTTAACTTCACCAGTGCTCCTTCCTTCCCCGCAGAGCTCGACCGTATCTACAACATCACCGACGGTGTTATCCGTTCCCTGATCGTTGCAAAAGCAGAATAAGGAGGACATCCTATGAACAAAGTGGTACTTCTCGGAAGGCTTGCCGCCGACCCTGAGCTCCGTCAGACCCCCAACGGCCATACCGTTACAAGCTTTACCATTGCCGTTGATCGTCAATATTCAAAAGGCGCCGACCGTCAGACCGACTGGATTGACATCGTTGCTTGGAGGAACACCGCAGAGTTCGTCTGCAAGTATTTCCAGAAAGGCTCGCCCATCATCGTTGAAGGTTCAATCCAGACCAGAACTTATGAGGACAAAAACGGTCAAAAGCGCAAAGCTGTCGAAATCCAGGCGGACAACGTTGAATTCGTTCCCCGCCCCAAGGATACCGCAGCCGGCGCTCCCTCTTTCCGCGCACCGGAGAGAGCCGAATTTGCTCCGCCCGTTCCGGATCCCGCTCCCGTGGCTTATTCCGCAGGCGAAGCGGATGACTTCACCGTAGTTGACGACGAGGATCTTCCTTTCTGAAAATCCACAGAGCTATTCTTGTAATTAACTGAAAATCTATAAAGGAGGATTTATCATGGAAAGATCTGAAAGACCTGAAAGACCCATGAACCGTAACCGCCGCAGCCGCAAAAAGGTTTGCGCATTCTGCGTTGATAAAATCGCACAGATCGACTATAAAGACGTTCCGCGCCTGAGAAGATTCCTTTCTGAGAGAGGCAAAATCATTCCCAGAAGAGTTACCGGAACCTGCGCACGCCATCAGCGCCAGCTGACCACCGCTATCAAACGCGCTCGTCATCTTGCGTTCCTGCCCTACGTTTCCGACTAATCGGAAATACGGTACAAAGTTTTTTTGTCGAAGAGTCCTGCACAGCAGGGCTCTTTTCGTTTCTTTACATAAGATTATACGCCCTCGGAAAGGAAGATAGTAACGAAAGAAACCCATCA
>USFO01000077.1 GCA_900553955.1 uncultured Oscillospiraceae bacterium | reverse complement strand
AGGTGAATATAAAATAAGCGATTTGATTAGTTCTTTGGATGGGTACAAAAAAATTATTTTTAACTCGTATATCCCAACACCGGACGGAAGAACGACTGAAATTGATGTCCTTATGATTCACGAATCAGGAATTTATCTTTTTGAGTCAAAAAACTATTCGGGATGGATATTCGGCAATGAAAAACAGCAGGAATGGGTGCAATCTTTCTACAACGGAAGAAAATCGAAGAAAATACACTTCCCAAACCCAATTATTCAAAACCATGTTCACATGAAATGGCTGCAAAATTTTCTCAGAGATAACAGTTTTCCGTTTTATTCGTTTATCGTATTTGGAAATGATTGTAAACTCAAAAATGTAACAATTACAAGCGGAAACCATGCGGTAGTCGAGCAGTATCAGCTTTTTGACTGCGTAAACAGAACGGCGCTGGCACACCAAGGTTGTTTGCAGCCGGAAAAAATAGACGAGTTGTACGAAAAATTGATGCCGCTTACGCAGAAAAGCTTAGCAGAAAAAGAAAAACATATTGAAAATATAAGAGAAAAATATTATTTTTCATCCGATGAGATAGAAAATTTTGATAAAAAAGAATTGAAATGTCCCTTTTGCGGCTCTAAACTTGTTATGAGAAAGGCCGCAAGCGGTAGTCACAAAGGGCGCCATTTTATCGGATGCTCCAATTATCCGAAATGCAGATATATACAAAATATAGTTGAAATGGATAATTGGTAAATTAAATGGTGTTAATTTCGCCGGAAAGGAGTCGTTATGCAGTTCGGCAGCCTTACATTTTTATACCTGTTTCTTCCTGCGGCGCTGCTGGTCTTTAACCTCGCACCGAAAAAGCTGAAGAGCTGGGCGCTCACGGTAATCTCCGCCGGGTTCGTCGCTCTTGCACAGTGGAAATACTTTCCGCTCTATGCGATAAACATTATATTCCAGTTCGCTATGTCCGAGTTCATGCGGAAGAACGATGAAAACCACAAGAAAAAACGCTTCGCTTTCGTGCTGACGGTTTTCATAAATACGCTGATGATGGTATTTTTCTCCGTGATGAATCAGATAAGCGGGTTAGAGCTGCCACTTGGAGTGATGGTGATTGCCTTCACCTCCACAGGATATTTCGTGGACGCATACAAGGGCGAAGCAGAATATATTTACCCTTTCCCGGAGTTTGCCGCTTTCCTCAGCTTCTTCGGAAAGCTCTATCGCGGACCGCTCGTCCGCGCGGGGCAAAGGCGCACAAGTGCCTGTGCGGAGCGGTTTTCGCTGCGTGAAACAGGAAAGGGACTTTACCTGTTTTTGCGCGGACTTGCTAAATATGTACTTTTAGCGCTGCCTCTTTCGCAGATGTATAACGATCTTTCCTCCGCCGCAATAAGCGAAATTTCTGTGGTCGGCGCATGGATGAAAACCGTCACTTTGGGTATGATGATGTTTTACGACCTATCCGGATTTTGCGATATGGCGCGGGGACTCGGCCGCTGCTTCGGAATCGAGCTGCCGAAAAATTTCTACTTTCCGTTCCAAAGCCCGAGCGTTACGGACTTCCTCGACCGCTTCAATATGACGGTTACGGAGTTCTTCCGACACTATGTTTACGACAATTTGCGTACCAAAAAAGACTCTGCAATTCAGTTTGTGGTGGACACGCTGCTCATCTGTATGCTCTGTGGAGTGTGGTTTGGGGTGCGAATGAACTATGTCGCGTGGGGACTTTACATTGCGGTTTTCATAATCATCGAGGGTGCGTTTTTAAGAAAAACTCTGCTAAAAATCCCGCGAATTTTTGCACGGCTTTATACTTTTTGTATAACAATGCTCTCCATGACCATCATTTCGACGGAGGAGAGAGTGGGTATTTTGCCTACATTTAAAGCAATGATTGGTGTAGATACTGTTACAATTACGGATGAAGTTTCGTACATTGTTTCGCAAAATGTGCTTGTACTCATTGTGGGAATGTTCTTTCTCACAAGCGCGTTCAGCACTTTAATTAGGTATATAAGCAAAAAAGCCCCGCTTGTTTATAACATTTTTGCAGTGGCGGAAACGGTGGCTTTGCTCGCGCTGGTGACCGGAGAGCTTATTTGACAGGAAGGAGTGGCAGCCTTGAAAAGATGGGGAGCTCTGCTTATTGCAGCAATTTTTCTTATTGTTTCCGTCTATACCGTCGGGGGAGCGGCGGCAAAAAGCACCGAAAATAAAGTTATAAGCCTTGAAGAAACGGAAAATGCTCTTGCGGAGAGCGTGCCTTTTCGCAGCGAGCTTATTGCGCTTATGACGAAAATTCGCTTCATATCCGGAGTTCGCAGCTTTGGCGATATAATCATCGGCAGCGACGGCAGCCTGCTGCGAGACATGGAAAAGCCGCAAAATGCACTTTCGGGATGCGCTTGCGCCTGCATTCAGGACTTTGCCAGGAGCACTGAAACCGATGTGTATTTGATGCTCATTCCCACAGCCTCCGTTATCCGTCAGCAGGAGGTCAGCACATATACTGCGGCGCAATTTTTCAATCAGCGGCATTATATCAACGAAATTTACGAAAAAATCTACGGCTCGGTGAGAATGGTGGATGTTTACCAAGCGCTTTTCAACAGCAGGGACGAATATATTTATTACCACACGGAGGATTTGCCCACCTGCCTCGGCGGATATTACATCTATGCGAGTCTTGCTGAAAGGCTGGGCATTAAGCCCCGAAATCAGTCGGATTTTTCCGTTGCCTATGCCAGACAAAATTTCTACGGTTCCCTTGCGACACCGATGATAAGAGAATATTCTGCCGCGGACTTTCTCTCCCTCTATGAGTACAGCGCAGACAAGAGCACTAAAACCGTTTCTCATTATTACGCGGATGGCAGCGAGGGCTTCGTAAACGGACTTTATGATTTAGAAGAAGATTTTCCCAATGCTACCGATGTGATTTTCGGCGGGATTTCCGCCGTGACCGAGATAACCGATGATTCGGAGGAGGGAAAGAGTCTTTTGGTGTTCTGCGATGATACCGCAAAAAGTTGGGTTCCCTTTATGACTCTGCATTACAAAAAAATCACCATGGTCTGCCTTTCGGATGCCTCCGAGGCGCAGCTTTTGGAGATAAATCCCGACAATTACGATCAAGTGATTTTCGCATACAGCACTGCAAATTTCGCAAAAGAGGATTTTTCCCGACTTGCAGGATAAATACGGTGAGTAATAAAAGCGGACGGATTCTGAAAGGAATCCGTCCGTTTTTTTTTTGCTGCGGCGCAGAAGCACATCAGATTTTTTATTTTCAACAGTTTTTTATGCAGCATTTCGGATGGCATGGCCGGGCATCTTTGCACACGGCACACAGGTTGTTATTTTTGAATAAGTTTCATAATTTGGATAATAAGCATAGAACCGAAAGCCGAGCCTACAACGGCGGCGAGCATATCTGAGGACAATTTGGCAACAGAAAACAGCGGTGCCAGTGCGGGAACCGTCAGCACCAGCCCCAACAGCAGCGCTCCTGCGGCAAACGCGCCCAAAAGCGTACGGTTGTTCCAAAATTTTCGAGTCAACAGCACCGGGTGCTGTGATTTACAACTGAAGCCATGGAACAGTCGACTGAGGCACAGGGTAGAAAATGCCGTGGTTTGCCCGACGGCGGTTCCGCCACAGTTTAGCCCCAAATAGAATGCCGAAATGGTAGCGGCGGCAAGCACCACACCTTCACTACCCACGTGGATAAGGAACGGTTTTGTCAAAATACCCTCGTTCCGAGGTCGCGGCTTTCCATGCATAACTTCGTCGGTGTGAGGCTCCAGCCCAAGCGCGATTGCAGGCAGGGAATCTGTCAGCAGATTGATGAACAGCAGGTGAACTGCCGCAAAGGGTACAGGCAGCCCCAGCAGGGAAGCGTAAAGCACCGTCAGTATTCCGGCTGTATTACCGGACAGCAGAAACTGAATGGCTCGTTTGATGTTTGCGTACACGTTTCTTCCGTTTTTTACGGCTTTTACGATTGTGGCGAAGTTATCGTCCGTCAGCACCATGTCGGCGGCATCCTTGGCAACCTCCGTTCCGGTAATGCCCATTGCAACGCCGATGTCTGCCTGCTTCAAAGCGGGAGCATCGTTGACGCCGTCACCGGTCATAGCAACAAGATTGCCGCGATGCTGCCATGCCCGAACAATTCGGATTTTATGCTCGGGGGATACTCTGGCATAAACGCTGACCTTCGGAACATAGTGCTGAAGCTCTTCATCGCTCATTTTATCAATAACCGCGCCTTCAACGGCTTCCGTCCCGTCATGCAGAATCCCTATTTCCCGCGCAACAGCCGCCGCAGTGATTTTATGATCGCCTGTAATCATAATGGGACGGATCCCAGCGCTGATACACTCCGCCACCGCCGTTTTTGACTCCTCCCGGGGCGGTCAGCAAATTGCCCCAAAAAAAATCTGGAGAATACTTTTCTGCTTTCCTGTATGAAGTTCGTTTGCACCGTATTTTACCAAGCGGCTTTCGGCTTCCGAATTGGACAATCCCGTATCGCGGCAGCCCAATTCCCGCAGCAATTCGGAAAGCTCTTTTTCATATATTTGTTTTTCCTGCTTCAAATTTTACAGCTCCTTTTGGCAGACACAAAAAATGGCGAGCACTTTTGCATCAATGCCTTTGCTTTGATACAAAAGTCTCGCCATTTCAATCCGTAGCAGAGTCAAAAGACCCGTACTGACGCCGACAGATACACAAAACCGTGCTAGCTACTCCCTTTTTAATAGAATATACATCATTTCGTAAAGGCTGTCAATAAAAAACTTTTTATCGGGAAAATTTGTCGTATTTTTGTGTACGACATAGCCACGAAAAAATTCCCGCTTTTCTCCGCACCGTTAAATCGGCGGAAGGCGGAATGCGTCTGCCGGAGCCGTTTGCCGCAGAGAATGCCGAGTAAGAGAAATTCTGAAAAAATGCACCAAAAAAACGACGGGTCTTGCGACTCGCCGTTAATTTCGATTTGTCAGCTTGCTCAAAACTAACATCTCTCTTGTTCTAGCTATATAATACGGTTTGTTTATGGAACTTTTGTGAAGATTCGGTTGCCGCGCGGTTACAGCTTAGAGCCAGTTTGGTTAAACTTCCGCAGCGGAGCTTTTACCTTTTGTAAGAATTTCGTTTATGGCGGCGATTTCGTCCTCCGGCAGCTTGCAGACCGCGCGGTCGTAGGTCAAAATACCATTTTGCTCGTCCTCTACGTCGGAAAGTTGGGTATAAACCGCGGCGCAAAGCCCCTGCGCCTTTGCAGGAAGAATCTCGTTTTGGTAAAGACGGCAAAGCGCCGCGGTGAGCTTTTCACAGTCGGCAAAGCGGCGGTAGCCGTAGTTCGCGTCATTGAAGCAGTGCCCCTCAACGTGGCAGTTGTACCCGCCGAACTCGCTTAAAACCACGGCGCGGCGGTCACGCACCATGCGGAAGCGGCGGAAATAGACATGTAGGCTGCAAATTTTGCCGTCGCCCTGATCGTGCCAGCCGCTGGCAATATCGACGGAGCGGGTGCAGTCAAGAGCGAGCAGCTTTTCATAGGCTTTGCGACTGTCAAACTGACCCCAGCCCTCGTTGAAAATGCACCACATGGCGATGCATGGGCAGTTGTACAGGTGGCGGACGGTACCTTCCATATCAAGAATAAATTCTTCACGCCCGGCGGCATCGCGCCGCCCGAAAAAGCCGTATTTGTCGTCGCGGAGCTTTGTTATGCCGATGGTGGAAAGCGCGGATTTGAGCATAAAGTGGCGCATGACGCCGCCGCTGACCATGTCCTGCCAGACGAGCATACCGAGCCGGTCACAGTGGTAGTACCAGCGCAGCGGCTCCACTTTTATGTGCTTACGCAGCATGTTGAAGCCAAGGCGCTTCATGGCGGTGATGTCGTGAATCATTGCATCGTCGGAGGGGGCAGTGTAGAGTCCGTCGGGCCAATAACCCTGGTCGAGCACGCCGCTGTGGAACAGCGGCTTTCCGTTGAGCACGAGGCGCATAACGCCGTGCTCATCAGGCAGAACGGCAAATTCGCGCATGGCAAAATAGCTTGTTATTTCGTCCTCACCGAGGGTAATTTTTACATCGTAGAGAAATGGGTCATCCGGCGACCAAGGGTGCACAGGGCACTGAGCATCAAATTTGAGCACGGCTTTGCCGTGTTCATCGGTCACATCCTCGGCGACAGCTTCTTCGTGCTCAAAAACTGTAATCTGAGCGGATTCGGGATTTTTTGCCGCAATTTCGAGCAAAACCGTGCCGCTTTTGAGCACAGGAGTGATTTTTATGTGCTCAATATAGTTTTCCGGCACTTCCTCGAGCCAAACGGTCTGCCAAATTCCGCTCTGGGCGGTGTACCAGATTCCGCCGCGTTTAAGAACCTGCTTGCCGTTTGCGTGGTACGAGCTGTCGGAAAAATCCTGCACACAAAGCGTGAGCACGTTCTTTCCCTCTTTGAGCACGGATGCAATGTCAAACTCAAATGGCAGGTAGCCGCCGCGGTGCTCGCCGATTTTTTTGCCGTTCAGATAAACCTTGCAGCGCTCGTCCACCGCGCCGAAATGAAGGATAACATGCGCCGCAGGCGAGCCATCGTGCTCAAAAATAAGACGGTAGTGGAGATATTCGCCCGGCAAAAGCTGGCGCATAACACCGGAGAGCGGTGCTTCCGGCGAGAAGGGAACGAGGATTTTTCCGTCGTAATTTTCAGGCTCATTCGCAAATTTTGTGATGGCGTAATCCCAGTAGCCGTTCAGGTTTCGCCAGCTTTTTCGAACAAGCTGTGGGCGGGGATACTCCGGCAGGATGTTCTGCGGGTCAAGATTTTTGCCCCATTCGGTATAGAGAACATGATTTTCCATAAAGCGTTCCTCCCATACGGAAATAAAAAAGCTGCCGCAAAATTACAGAATTTATTCTGCAAAAGCGGCAGCCAAAAATTTTTACAGCCCGGCAGTAATGACAAGCACCGCCACCGCAAGCCCGAGGGCAAGGATTATCCAAAGCGCCGCACCGTGTGGCTTTCTCAGCTTGAATTTGAGGATAAACGCTGCCGCCACAGCGTAAAGAACTATCTGATAAACCGGCAGAAGTGCATTCCCGAACAGGTTTTTAAGTCCGAAAATCAGCGGGAAAATCATTGCCGCAGCGGTCACCGGCAGTCCGTAATAGGTTTTTCTGCGGCCGGTTTCTTTTTGCTGGCGCATGATTTCGTCCACGTTGAAATAGGCAAGGCGGATTATGGCACAGATGAGGTAGAGCACTGCGGAAATATAGAAAAATCCGCCGGAAAGTCCAATCCCATAGCCGATGACGATGGGCAGCACACCGAAGCTTATGAGGTCGCACAGGGAGTCGATTTGTATGCCGAAGTTCTTTTCAGCGTCGTTACGCTTCATGGTGGAGGCAACTTTTCCGTCAAACATATCCGTCGCTCCGGCAAAAAGCAGGCACATCACGCCCCAGAACGGATGCCCCGACGCGGAAAAAAAGACGCCGCATATAGCCGCCGCCGCTCCCGCATAGGTCAGCCAGACCGTGTAGTTGTAAAAACCTATAAGCTACATAAAGATCCCCTTTGAAATAATTGTAATGAAATCCGATTAAGTTTCCGGCTGCAGCTTTTGAATAAGCGACGGGTCGGAAACAGTGCCGCTCAAGTGAGAAATTTGTGAACAAATCAATTG
>USFO01000076.1 GCA_900553955.1 uncultured Oscillospiraceae bacterium | reverse complement strand
TCTTAGTTTTTTACAATATAGTTATCTATTTTCGTAAAAATGCAGTTTTACAAAAATAATTACTGTAAATTCTTGCGTTTTGTCGTAAAAACGAATAAAATAAATGTAAAATATATAGTAGAAAGGCGTCAAAATCCATGGAATATATCTCTGCTAAGGAAGCTTCTGAAAAATGGGGCATAAATATCAGAACCGTTCAGCGCCTTTGTAAAGAGGGGCAGGTTCCCGGTGCAAAAAAATACGGCACAGGCTGGCTTTTGCCCTCCACCCTGCCGCGCCCCATTGACCGGCGCCGCACCGGAAGCCGCACCCGTTACCTCGGCTGCGGAACTGTTGCTTCGTCTGTTCCCATGCCGAAGGACAATCCTGATTCCGTTCTCGGCACATTCCGCACGGAGTGCGTTCGCCGCCAGTACGAGGGTGAAATTGCCTATCTCCGCGGCGATTTTGAACGGGCGCTGCGCTGCTTTTCGGACAGCAAAATAACCGATTCCACCTACCTTTGCGCCGCGCTTGTTACCATGGCAGCCGCAGTGAGTACCGGCAATTCCGACATCTATCAGCAGACAGAGCGTGCCATGAAGCGGCTTTATTCCACCGCAGACGAGCTTACGCGTAACATTGCGGATATGTGCCGTTCCATGCTCATGCTTGCAATGGACGCGCCGGAGCTTGTTCCCGAGTGGATTCAAAACGGCGACCCGAACGGGCGGCTTCCGCCGGAATCGCACCATATGATGGTATATCTTTTCGCACGCTGTTTGATGCTCAAAAGGCGCTGTGACGAGGTTGTTGCTTCCTGTAAAACCGCGCATATGCTCTCCATTCGGGAAAATTCATTCACCATAATTGACATCTATATGGGGCTTGTCTGTGCGGTGGCGTTCCATAACCTCGGCGCTGCCGAATGGCGCGACCGCGCCCTTATGTTAGTTGGCGAAGCTGCGCTTCCGAATGGCTTTATTACGCCGTTTTCGGAGTTTTTCCGTATAATTGGCAGTGCTATGGAGGCGCTTTATTCCGACCTTTGGCCGGAGCAGCTTGAGCAGATAAAGGCTCAGCATGAGCGTACCTGGAAGCACTGGATTGATTTCCACAATCACTTCACCCGCGACAACATCACAACCATTCTTTCGCAGAAGGAATACCTAATTGCGCGGATAATCGCCTGCGGCGGAACCTACAAAGACGCCGCGGCGGAAAGCGGACTTTCACTCGGTACGGTTAAAAACACCGTTTCGGAAATCTATTCTAAGCTTTGCTTATCAAAAAAGTCCGAACTTGCAAAATATATTCTCTGATATCCATTTTTCTTTCAAAACGGCACTTCAAATGGGCTATCTAATATATTATTATATATATGATAAAGCCACAAAAGCTTTTTTTCGAAGCGAGTCTGCATTTGAGTTTGCAGCTTTCCTGCGCCGCAAAATTCATATTGCATACGTGCCGAATGCCTTTTGCCTATACCAAAAGGTGCTTAACGACGGTGGGAAAGGAAATCGAGTCGCTCTTTGTTTTCAGCACCGAACACTTGCTTCCTGCATTTCTGTTTTGTGGCAACAGTTGTCATTTCTTTTTTTACTTCCTCAATTTCGCAAAAAAGCGGTGCTCCGGTGAGCGCCGCTTTTTTGCGTTCCAGGGTAAAATTTTTCTTTTTGAAGAAAAAAATCTGTTGACATCAGTCCTAAATCGTACTATAATAACCGGGTACACTTTTTTACGGAGGAATGAAAAATAGATACTGTAAAAGATCAACTTGCACAAATTGACGGCATTTTCAGCCGATGCACAAATTTGTATCATCCGCTGGCGGAAAAATTCGGCCTTTCGGATGCAACCCTTGACATTCTCTGCGGAATCAATCAACTTGGGCGGCCGTGCACCCAAAAAGAGCTCTGCGACATATGGTACCTGAGCAAGCAGACGGTTAATTCCTGCGTAAAACAGGTTTCTGCCAAAGGCTTCGTTAAAACGGAGCCTTCGCCAAACAACTTTCGTGAAAAGCTGATAGCCTTTACCCCCGCAGGAGAAGAACTTTGCGCCAAAACCGCGGCTCGGGTTTACGCTGCGGAATGTGCGGCGTTCGCCGCACTCTCCCCGGAGGAACGGCAACAGCTTATACTGCTGAACAAAAAGCATGTTGACGCTTTGGAAAGCGAATTTGATAAGATTTTGGAGGATGAAGTATGAACATACAGCTTTCGGACCACTTTGACTATAAAAAGCTGTTCCGATTTGTTTTGCCGTCCATCTGCATGATGGTTTTTACTTCCATATATAGCGTTGTGGACGGATTTTTCGTCTCGAACTATGTCGGCAAAACACCTTTCGCTGCGCTTAACCTGATTTACCCGCTTGTGCAGATAATCGCCTCCCTCGGTTTTATGCTCGGCGCCGGCGGTTCCGCCATCGTGGGCAAAACCATGGGCGAGGGTGACAAGGAACGCGCGAACAAGTACTTTTCCATGCTTGTAATCGCAACAATAGTCATCGCCTCCGTTTCCTCCGCGGTAACCATTCCGTTCCTGCGCCCGCTTTCCATCCTTATGGGCGCGGACGAAAGCATGGTTGAGCACTGTATCACCTACGCCACCATTCTGCTTATCGGAATGCTGCCGTTCATGCTCCAGAACCTGTTCCAGGCACTGATGATAACCGCACAAAAGCCGCATCTCGGCTTCGCGGTAACGGTGCTTGCGGGCTGCACGAATATGTTCCTTGACTACCTCATGGTCGGCGTTCTGAGCCTTGGTCTTGCGGGCGCCGCCTGGGCGACGGTCATCAGCCAGATTGTGGGCGGCATTATCCCGCTCGTCTACTTTCTTCTGCCGAACAGCAGCCTTTTGCGCATCGGCAAAACCAAGTTCTACGGCAAGGTGTTCCTAAACGCCTGCACAAACGGCTCCTCCGAGCTTGTGAGCAACATTTCCGCTTCAATAGTATCTATACTCTATAACAAAAAGCTGATGGAATATGTCGGTCAGGACGGCGTTTCCGCCTATGGCGTATTTATGTATGTAAGCTTTGTTTTCGTGGCAATTTTCATCGGCTACGCCATCGGCAGCGCCCCCATCGTAAGCTACCACTACGGCGCGAAGAACTACGACGAACTGAAGAACCTTTTCCGCAAGGGCGTCACGGTAAACGCCTTTTTCGGCGTAATCATGCTGATTCTCGGCGAAATTACCGCCGTGCCGCTGGGTAAGCTTTTTGTCGGCTATGATCCGGTGCTGCTCGAAATGACCTGCCGCTGCTTCTATATTGGCTCCATTTGCTATCTCTTCGCAGGCACGAACATCTTCGCTTCGTCCTTCTTTACGGCGCTGAACAACGGCATTGTCTCCGCCGTTATCTCGTTTATGCGAACCCTCGTGTTCCAGACCTCCACGGTGCTGCTGCTGCCCCTCATCTTCAAGCTTGACGGCGTGTGGATGTCCATCACAGCCGCGGATATACTCGCGTTCTGCGTGACGCTGTTCTTCCTCGTAAAGCTGCGAAAAAAATACCACTACGCATAACGATTACAGCAAACGCTCCCCTGCCGATTGGCAAGGGAGCGTTTTTGTTTTCGGGCGATTGTGGCTGCGCCGCGGACATAACCTCCGTGAAACGGCGACATAACTTTTCGCCTGCGGCGACTATCATCACCGCCAGTACCCGCTTATCCTGTCATTGCTTCCGTCCTCAAGCTCCAGCACCGTCGGTTCAAAAATGCTCTTGGTTCTGTCGCCGCAGTCGAGAAAAACGAAGTGGCTGCAATAGATTTTGTTTCCCCGGCGGAACATATTCATCGGGTCGTAGCCGCAAATGCGCGCGGCGCATTCCACGAAGTGTGCGGCGGCAATATGCGCCGCGATTTTTTCCGCCTTCGCGGAAAAATCCGCCGCGCAAAGCGGCGCTATAAAGGCGTATTCCGCGCCGGAAAGTTCCGCTTTTTCGGTTATGCGGTTCTGCTCATAGAGCGAAAGCTCGCTCCCGAAGTCGTTTTTTACGGCAATGCCAAGCTTTGCAAGGCAAAGCAGGAACACCGCGCCGGAAAAATAGGTCATACGCCGCGGGTCAAGCAAAATTTTGCCGCAGCTCTTGAGCTTTTCCGCGTAAACCTCCGCTTCGCGGCGAAATTTGCCTTCATCAAGCTGCCGCAGTGCGCAAAGCCCGGCGTATTCCGCTGTGCCCTCGATGGTTTCGGCAAAAAGCTCCTGCCGCGCCGCTTTTGGATGGAGCTTTATGCGCGCATTCCGTATGGCGCAGAATTTTTCAAGGGCGCTGCGGCTTTCGTGCTCAAAGCATTCCGCCAAGCAAAGATTTTCGCTGTGCTTTTCCCTCAAATTCACCTCATCGGTGGGGTAATCAAGCAGTGCGAGGTCGGACGGAAAGCGCCGCTCGCCTAAGGCTTTCTGGCGGCAGTGGAGCATCTCGTGCACAAGCGAAGCGGCAAGTCGCTCCGTGTCCTCCACCGGGTCAAGTTCAATATCCCAGATGGCGATCTGCCTGCCGTCAAAATCAATGGCGGTGTTGCCGCAAAAGCGCTCGTCCCGCGGCAGAATTTCGCCGTTCAGGCAGACTTCGCCGCTTGTATAAAGCGCAAAATCAAACCTGTGAAAACCCGGAAAAATCTTCTCAAAATCAACACGGGAAAGCGCTTCCTCGGCGTGCGCGTACATTTCCGAAAGGTTCATGAAAGCACCTCCATAACCGCCGCGACAAAACTCGGCGCGCCGAAAACCGTGAAGCGCGCAGTTTGCTCCGCCTCAATGTATTCATAGTGGAAGCGCAGCTTTTCGTCCGCCGTCCGGGAAGCAATTTTGCAGATTTTCTGCGCCAGCTTTTCCGCCGCGCCCTGCGAAAGCTGCAAATCCGCCACGGCACAGACCTGCGCGGTGTGCGGCCCGGTTCTGTCAATAAAATTCAGCACATCCCGGTGGTTTGCGCTACTCATTTTTGCGGCAGCGGTGCTGATGCTCATCAGATTTTCAATGTCGCTTTGGGAAAAGCGCCACTGCCCGCCGACTTTTTTGCCCCGGAGCAGCCCTCTTTTTATATAATTGCGGATGGTTCGGCTTGTCAGTCTGGTCATCTGTGCAACCTCGTCAACTGTATAAAGTTTATCAAATTCGTCCATACGCCCTCCGTACTTATTCATTTGTTTTCATTATATTTCATATTTTTTCATATGTCAATAGGGAATTAGAATTAAATTTTTAACATTAAGCTTGATAAAGGATTTTTCCACATTGTGAAAAATCGCAGAACTTTTTTAGTTTTTGCCCTCAAAAATCTATATTGCCCGCAGTTCCTTTCGGCACAAAAAAATGATATAATGTTATTTAATATAACAAAAAGAGGGGGAAAAAGATGTTTACCGCAAACGCGAAAACCGTTCTTGAGCGCAGATACCTTGCGAAGGATCAGGACGGCAAAGTTACAGAAACCATAGACGAGCTTTTTCACAGGGTGGCTTCTGCCATAGCGGAGGCCGACGCCGCTTACGGCAGCACCGGGGATGAAATCAAAGAGCTTGAGGGACAATTCTACGACATGATGACCTCTCGCGAGTTCATGCCGAACTCGCCTACGCTGATGAACGCAGGCCGCCCGCTGGGTCAGCTTTCCGCTTGCTTCGTGCTTCCGGTGGAGGACAGCATGGCGGATATCTTCGACACCGTAAAATACGCCGCCCTTGTTCACCAGTCCGGAGGCGGCACGGGCTTCTCGTTCTCCCGCCTCCGTCCGGAGGGCAGCATAGTCCGCTCCACCGGCGGCGTTGCCTCCGGTCCGGTCAGCTTTATGAAGGTGTTCAACGCCGCCACCGAAGCCGTAAAGCAGGGCGGAACCCGCCGCGGCGCGAATATGGGTATGCTCCGCGTCGACCACCCTGATATTCTCAAGTTCATTGACTGCAAGGAGAACAACGACGAAATCAATAACTTCAATATCTCCGTCGCCATCACCGACAAGTTCATGGAGGCGGTGAAAAACGGTACGGAGTACGAGCTTATCAATCCCCACACCGGCGAGGTCAGCGGCACTCTTGACGCGCGCACCGTCTTCGACAAAATCGTTGACGCCGCATGGCGCAACGGCGAACCGGGCGTTGTGTTCATTGACGAAATGAACCGCTACAACCCCACTCCCGCTCTGGGCGAAATCGAAAGCACCAACCCCTGCGGCGAGCAGCCCCTGCTCCCCTACGAGGCGTGCAACCTCGGCTCAATCAACCTCGGGCTTTGCGTTGCGGAGGATGACGGTATTCCCACCATTGATTACGACAGACTTTCCCGCATTGTTCGCACCGCCGTTCACTTCCTTGACAACGTCATTGATGTGAACCGCTATCCTCTGCCCAAAATCGACGAAAACACCCGCAAGACCCGCAAAATCGGTCTCGGCATAATGGGCTTTGCGGATATGCTGCTGAAGCTCGGCGTGCCGTATAACTCAGTTGAAGCGGAAAAAGCCGCCGAGGAGGTTATGAGCCTTATCCAAAGCGAAGGCCGCGCCGCCTCTGCCGAGCTTGCCGCCGAGCGCGGCGTGTTCCCGGCATGGAAAGAATCTGTTTTCGGTATAGAGAACCTGCCGGTGCGCAACGCCACCATTACCACCATCGCCCCCACCGGAACCATCTCCATCATTGCGGACGCCTCCGGTGGCTGTGAGCCTATGTTCGCGTATGCGTTCACCAAAAACGTTATGGATGGGGACAAGCTCCTTGTATGCAACGACTTCCTTGTGGAAAAGCTCAAGGAAGCGGGCGTTTACTCCGAAGCTCTTATGCACCGCATAGCCGAGGAGGGCACTTTGGCGCATATTCCGGAAATTCCCGCGGAAATCCGTCGGGTGTTCGTCTGCGCCCACGACATCAGCCCCGAATGGCACATCCGCATTCAGGCGGCGTTCCAAAAATACACCGACAACGCCGTTTCAAAGACCATAAACTTCCCCAACTCCGCCACCCGCGAGGAGGTCAAGGAAGCGTATATGCTCGCCTACAAGCTCGGCTGCAAGGGAACCACCGTTTACCGCGACGGAAGCCGCGACAGTCAGGTTCTCACCACCGGAACCGCCAAGGAAGAGAAGCCCCTTGAAATTCCGCCCTCCCTTTTCGGGAACATTATGCCCCGTCCCCGTCCCGGCATGACATGGGGAGCCACCGAAAAGATGAAAATCGGCTGCGGAAGCCTGTTCATCACCGTAAACCGCGACGAAAACGGCATTTGCGAGGTGTTCACCAGTACCGGCAAGGGTGGCGGCTGTCCCTCCCAGTCCGAAGCCACCGCGCGGCTTGTTTCCATCGCCCTGCGCTCCGGAATTTCCCAAAAGGAAATCCTCGCTCAGCTCAAGGGAATTCGCTGCCCGAGCACCGTCCGCCAACAGGGTATGAAATGCACCTCCTGCCCGGACGCCATAGCAAGAACCATTGAGAAGATGTCGAAAATTCTCGGAACCGAAACCATGGGTATAAATCCCGATCTCATCGAGGAGGAAAAGCCCGCGCCCCAGCCCGCTTCCAAGGGCAATAAGCCCATTCTCGGCGCCGACGACAGACTTCACTGCCCGGAATGCGGCAAGGTTCTCCGCCACGAGGGCGGCTGCACCGTCTGCGACTGCGGCTTCAGCCACTGCGGATAATTAAGCTCACAAAATGCCCGAAGCACATGGCTTCGGGCATTCAGCTTGTCGAAAAACTTCGTTTTCCGCCAAGCTGACTTGAACAAAAACGCACCCCTGATGGGTTTCTTTCGTT
>USFO01000075.1 GCA_900553955.1 uncultured Oscillospiraceae bacterium | reverse complement strand
TACAACCCCTCAGTCTTTTCGGCTTGTAAAACAAGCCGAAAAGCCAGCTCCCCTTACACAGGGGAGCCAAGGCGGCTCCCGCCGCAGAGCACAGATTTCTCTCGGTGCTCAAATCGTGCTCAAGGCTGATGCTCAAGCCGTTTTCCCGATGCTTACCGTGCTCATGCCGTATTCGCAAAACAAAAAATCCCGCCTTTCGATAAATCGAAAGACGGGAATAAATCTCGCGGTACCACTTTCGTTGGCAATGCCCAAAGCTCCTCTTGCCCTGTAACGGCGGCGAGCCGTCCGATTCTACTTGCGCCGGGGCGCTTTCCTTCGGCCGCTTGGGAATGAGTTCGCGCCCATGCCCTGCCGCGTTTCACCGTTGCCGCGGCTCTCTCTTCAAAGGGCAAAAAAGCGTTACTGCTTTCCGTCAATGCGTTTTTCAATATGTACAAATGCTATTTAACAACTTTCGGCGGCACTTGTCAAGTTTTTTGCCGAAAAATTTTATTTTTCTTCGTCAAAATTCAGCTCTTCGATTTTTGCATCGCTCCAAAGGCGCTCCAAAGAGTAGAATTCGCGGGTTTCGTCGTGGAAAATATGCACGATAACGTCGCTGTAATCCATCAAAATCCAGCTTGCGGAGGAGTAGCCCTCCACTCTCTTGGGCTTAATTCCGTATTCGTGGCCGAGGGTGAAGTCCACCTCGTCCGAAAGGGACTGAACATGGCTTTTGTTCCCTGCGGAGCAGATTACGAAGTAGTCGCCTATGCTGCTCACGTCGCAGATTTTGAGCACGCGAATGTCCTTTGCTTTTTTGCTGTCAAGAATTTTTGCAATTTTAAGTGCGAGTTCTTTAGATTCCATTTACGGTTTCTCCTTTCTCGAAATCGGCTTTTGTGTATTTTACTTTTACATTTTTATATTCTTCCGCAAGGGCTTCGGTGTCGTGCCCGGCGGGAAGTCCGCGGCCGGTCACATCGGATATAATCCACCTGCACGAAAAGGCTATGCATTGGTCAATATCAAGCTCCGAAAGACGGCGGACATATTCGGCGTCGGGATAGCTTCTGTCCGCACTGGTGAGGTCGGCTATGTAAACCGTCTTTTCCAGTATGCTCATGCCGGCTCTGCCGGTGGTGTGGTAGCGAACGGCGTTTATTATGTCGCCGTCCGTCACCCCGAGCTTTTCCCGAATGTAAACCGACCCCGCTGCGGAATGCCAAAGCGCCGGGGACTTCATGGCGTCCTCGTCAAGCTCAATGCCGCCCCGCTTTATAATTGCAAGCTGTTCTTCGCCGGTCATACCCTTGCATATATCGTGAACAAGCCCCGCAAAGCGCGCCTTGTCCGGGTCTGCGCCGTATTTTTCCGCCAAAAACGCCGCCCGCTCCTCAACGTTCAGCGAATGTTCGTAGCGGCTCTGCTTCATCAGCGTTCGCAAAAGGCTTTTTATTTCTTCTTCGCCGTAAAGGCTGTATTTTTTTGCGTCCATCACGAATCCGCCGCTTCCTTGACCGGATAGGTGGCTATCGCCTCCACTGCTGCGGGCAGATAGAAGCCCCTGCCCTCGTCGATTACGTCCACATCGTTGCCGTTTATCTTAAATGTGATATAGAAGCAGTCCTCGTAGGCTCCGTAGAAGTTCAGGTTGATTATTCCGTTTTCACGAAGCATTATGCTGTGGAAATAGCCTGCCTCCTCCGCAATGGTCTTTAGGGTTTCCTCGTCCGCGCCGGGATAATATTCCCTCAGCAGCGCCTCCGTAAGGCCGTTTTTGTAGATTTCGTCTATAATCTCGGAGCCGGTGGGATATTTACGCAAATCCGCACGGCGAAGGGTATTGTCCGCGCCGTATTCGTGGAATTCGCCGTTCTCCAGATAGAACCAGTAAATCTTGGTAGTCGGATCTTTCTGCTTTGCCATAACTCCGTCCTCATAGTAGTCATATGAGGTGAACTCCGCTGTAAAATCTCTGCCTCCGGTATAGATGAGGTGGGAGAAGTTCCCCGAAACGGCGGTTTCGTAGACCTTGCTGTTCTCAATTCCGAAAACATAGGTGAGTCCGTCGTCGTAGTTCTCCGCAAAGAGGAAATTCGTTCCGTTGGCGTTTACGATTTCGGGAGTGTGCCATTTTCCGCTTTCTTTAAGCTCCGCGGCATAGTTTTCGTTCACATACCAAAGCACGCCGTCCATATATTCCGCGCCCGCTTTGCCCATAAAAGCAAAGGCTTCATAGGTTCCGTCGCCGTCAAAATCGTCAAAGTTGAACCAGATGATGTTTCCCTCGCCGTATTCGGCAAGCCGTTCGCGAAGCTGCGTTTCCGTATCTGCGGATTCCAGCTCCATATTAAGGTCAACTTTTCCCACTGCTTTGTCAAGCAGATCCTCATAGTCGTTTTTCCAGCTTCCCGAGCATGAGCACAGGGTTATAAGCATGAGCACTGCCAAAAGCGCTGCCGCTGTTTTTTTGAGCATATTATGCCTCCTTGGTCTTTGCCCCGAACACAGGGGCGGGGTTTTATTCGTAGTACAGGTAGTTATCCCAGATGTATTCCGCAACGCCTTGCGGCACCATGGCGGAAATATCGTCGCCGCGGCGAACCGCTTCGCGCACGTCCGTGGAGGAAATTTTCTTTACGTCTATCGGAACTATGACAACCGAAGCTCCCATGCTGCGTAGTACCGCCGCCTGAGCCTCCATGGCGGAGTCGTCGTCCCAATTTCGGGCGGCGGCGGCAATGGTGGCTTCATCGGCTATCTTGCTCCATGCGTGCCACCTATCGAAGATAAGAAGCTGATCCCCTCCGAGGAGCAGATAAAGCTCGTCGTCGGGATTTTGCGCCCTTATTTCCGCCACGGTATCGCTCATAAAGCCTTCGTCCTCGCGCTTGATTTCAATATCCGAAACCTCAAAGCCCGGCATACTGCCAAAGGCGATGTTGCACATATTGAGTCTGTGCTGAGAGGGCGTCACCGCAAGTTCCTTCTTAAAAGGGGAACAGTACGCCGGCACAACGATTATTCTGTCGAGGGAAAGCTCCTCCATAAAGTTCTTCGCGGCGTTTATATGGCCGTTATGCACCGGGTCGAAGCTCCCTCCGTAAATACCTGTCTTCATATATTCTTACCTCACCGGGGAAGAACTATTTTGGGTTCCTTTTTGTTTTCTTTATAAATTACGAATTTTCTGCCGATGACCTGCACTGCCTCCGACTCCGGAATACCCGCCATAACCTCGGCGATGGCTTCCCTTGCGGAAAGGGGCGCAGTTTCCAAAACGGAAACCTTTACGATTTCGCGGGCATCCAGCGCAAGAGAAATATTGCCGATAAGCGCAGGGGTTATTCCGTCCTTGCCCACCTGAAGAATTGCCGGCTCGCCGTTGGCAAGTCCGCGAAGATAGGCTCTTTGTTTGGTAGTTATCATTTTTGTTCTCCTTATTATTTATCTTTTTCGGAAAGCAGCTTCACAAGCTCGCGCAAGGCTCTGCCCCGGTGGCTGATTTCGTCCTTTTCCTCCGGCGAAAGCTCGCCGAAGCTTTTGCCGCAGCTGACGCCGAAAATCGGGTCGTAGCCGAAGCCGCCCTCGCCCCGCTTTTCCCGAAGAATTTCTCCGTCGCAAACGCCTCTGGCGCAGATTTCCTCCCCATTCGGGAAAGCGCAGACTATGGCGCATTCAAAATGCGCGGCACGCGCGCCGTCGGGCACGTCGCGCATATTTTTAAGCAGCTTTGCTATGTTCGCCTCGTCATCGTGACCGTCCCCGGCGTAGCGCGCGCTGTAAACTCCCGGCGCACCGCCCAAGGCGTCCACGCAAAGGCCGCTGTCGTCGCCGATTGCGGCTTTGCCGCAGGCTTTTGCTATGGCGCGGGCTTTGATGGCGGCATTTTCCGCAAATGTTGCGCCTGTTTCTTCAATTTCATCGGTAAAGCCCGCTTCCTCTGCGGAAATAACTTTGTACCCCAAAGGCGAAAGCATCCGGGTGAATTCCCTAAGCTTACCCTTGTTCTTTGTTGCAATTATGATTTCTTCCATATTACTCCTATGTAAATAGTGGATTTTTGCTTTCATGAACGCCGTAGGAGCGCCCGCGCTGAGGAAACTGCGGCTCCCCTGTGTTCCGAATCTGTGGCACGGCGCGGGAGCGTCCTCGGCTCCCTCTGAGGAGGGAGCTGGCGCGCCTAAAGGATTTAGAGGCGCGACTGAGGGAGAGAGAACGCGAGGCGGCGCCGGAGCAATAGGTGTAGGCGTACACTAAGTGATATAGGTGTCATTCTTGCTTTGTGCCCGTCTATACCTACTACTTTCGCACACACTTGGTGTATCTCTCCTTCCGTCTGCCTGCTCAAATCCTTTATGCAGGCATCCACCTTTGCCCCCTCGCCGTTCTCCGCTCGTGCTTCGGCTATTCGCTCTCGCACTTGCGGACGGCAGCGGCTTGCCTTTCTCGCTGTATCCGCCACTGGCGGCGCTCGAAAGCCAAACCCCTCAGAGGGAGGCGAGGCGGCTACCGCCGCAGAGCACAGATTTCCCGCGGCGCAAAAAGTGTAGCAATAGGTTTAGCGTAAACGCTATACCTTGTCAGTGGATACAACCCCTCAGTCAAGCCCTTAAAAACTGAAAGGCTTGACAGCTCCCCTTACACAGGGGAGCCGAGAAACGCACTCAGTACGCCTTGTGCGCAACTCCACTCTCCAAACTCCACTCTATTCCGCATTCCGATTTCCGCATTCCGCATTCTTCTAAACTTTTTCCCCGGATTTCGATATATTCCGCCAAAGCGCCTTGATTTAGCATCCCTGTTTGGGTTATAATTAGAATAGTTTTTTAATTTAGGGTCGGAGGGAAAAAATGCAGAAAATAGGGTTTGACAGCGGAAAATATTTTACTATGCAGTCCGAAAAAATCGAGGAGCGTATCAGCCATTTCGGCGGAAAGCTCTATTTGGAGTTCGGCGGAAAGCTTTTTGACGACTTTCACGCTTCCCGCGTGCTGCCGGGCTTTGCGCCGGACGCAAAGGTTCGCCTGCTTGAAAAAATGAAGGATCGCGCGGAGATCGTCATTGCCATAAACGCCGGCGACATCGAAAAAAACAAGGTTCGCGGCGACCTTGGCATCACCTATGACCTTGAGGTCATGCGCCTTGTGGATGCGTTCACCGCCATGGGGCTTTATGTCGGCAGCGTGGTCATCACCCAGTATGCAGGTCAGCGTGCGGCGGACGCATTTCGTACCCGCCTTTACGGTCTTGGCGTAAAGACCTACCTTCACTACCCCATCGTGGGCTACCCTGTGGATGTAAACCACATTGTCAGCGACGAGGGCTTCGGCAGAAACGACTATATCGAAACCAGCCGTCCGCTTGTTGTCGTCACTGCGCCCGGTCCCGGCAGCGGCAAAATGGCAACCTGCCTTTCGCAGCTGTTCCACGAAAACAAACGCGGGGTCAAGGCAGGCTATGCGAAGTTCGAAACCTTCCCCATCTGGAACCTGCCGCTCAAGCATCCGGTCAACCTCGCCTACGAGGCGGCGACCGCCGACCTGAACGACGTCAACATGATCGACCCGTTCCACCTCGAGACCTACGGCGTGACCACGGTCAACTACAACCGCGACGTCGAGATCTTCCCGGTCGTTTCCGCCATCTTCGAGCAGATCGCCGGTGAAAGTCCCTATCATTCCCCGACCGATATGGGCGTCAACATGGCGGGCAACTGCATCATCGACGACGATGCCTGCCGCGAGGCCTCCTGCCAGGAGATCATCCGCCGCTACTATCAGGCGCTCTGCGATGTCCGCATGGGTCTCGGCGACGAGAGCAGCGTGCGCAAGCTCGAGCTGCTGATGAATCAGGCGAACGTATCCACCGCGAACCGTCCGGTCGCCGCCGCCGCACTCAGGCGCGCAGATGAGACCGGTGCGCCCGCGGCCGCCATCGAGCTGCCTGACGGCACCATCGTCACCGGCAAGACCACTGCCCTGCTCGGCTCCTCGGCCGCAGCCCTGCTCACCGCGCTCAAGACGCTCGCCGGTCTGCCGCACGACCTGCACGTCCTGCCGCAGCTCATCATCGAGCCGATCCAGAAGCTCAAGATCGAGGGTCTCGGCAACCACAACCCCCGCCTGCACACCGACGAGGTGCTCATCGCGCTGTCCATCTCGGCAGCGACCAACCCGGTCGCGGAGCTCGCGCTCGCGCAGCTGCCCAGACTTTCCGGCTGCGAGGTCCATTCCTCCGTCATGCTCGCGCAGGTCGATACCGGCGTTTTCAAAAAGCTCGGCATGAACCTCACCTGCGAGCCGCATTACCAGACCAAAAAGCTCTACCACAAGTAAATCCCGGAGCCTCCCGTTTTTCTGCGGCGAGGCTCTTTCTCTCGCAAAAATTCAATTTCTATCCGCTGTCGCCTTGCATTCCGCACAGAATAATGCTATGATAAAGCAGTATGAAAAAAATCCTGTACAATGGAGACAGATATATGTTAGAACTGAAAGATTTCGAGGCGGCAGCCGACCGTCTGAAAAACGTAATCCACAACATCCCGCTGTCGACTTCTGCAACCTTCTCCGCCATGACCGGCGCCGAGGTCTATCTGAAGTACGAAAACCAGCAGAAAACCGGCTCATTCAAGGTGCGCGGCGCGTACAACAAGATCATGAAGCGCTATGCCGAGGGCGACCTGCATGCAGTCGTCGCATCCTCCGCAGGCAACCACGCACAGGGCGTTGCCTTCGCGGCAAGCTCGGTCGGCGTCAAGTCCACCATCGTCATGCCGCGCTCCACGCCGATCGCCAAGGTCTCCGCGACCCAGGGCTACGGCGCTGATGTCGTTCTGGCGGGCAACATCTATGACGAAGCCTACGCCAAGGCCTGCGAGATCTGCGAGGAGACCGGCGCGGAGTTCATCCATCCGTTCGACGACGAGGACGTCATGGCCGGCCAGGGCACCATCGCGCTCGAGATCCTGCGCGACCTGCCGTTTGTCGACATGATCTTCGTTCCGGCCGGCGGCGGCGGACTGATCTCCGGTGTCGCTGCCTGCGCCAAGCAGATCAACCCGCGCATCCAGATCATCGGCGTACAGGCCGAGGGTGCTCCGGCGATCGCGAATTCCTTCCGCGCCGGCGAGCGCAAGCCGTCTGATTCCGTTCACACCATCGCGGACGGCATCGCGGTAAAGACTCCGGGCGAAAAGACCTTCGAATATATCCAGAAGTACGTAGACCGCGTTGTCACGGTCTCCGACGACGAGATTGCCTCCGCCGTCCTGCTGCTGCTCGAGCGCTGCAAGCAGGTCGTTGAGACCTCCGGCGCCGCTCCGCTCGCGGCCGTGCTCAACAACAAGGTCGACGTCAAGGGCAAAAAGGTCGTCTGCGTCCTGTCCGGCGGCAACATCGACGTTTCCTTCATCCACAAGATCGTCGAGAAGGGCCTCATCACCCGCTGCCGTCAGCTCAAGTTCTCCGTGCTCATGCCGGACGCACCGGGCGCTCTCGAGCGCTTCTCGCATATCGTTGCGCAGCAGAACGCGAACATCATCCTGTTCCAGCATGACCGCGTACAGACCGACCTCGAGATCGGCGAAGCGATCATCCATGTCGTCTGCGAAGTCGGCGGCGTAGACCACGCCAAGCGCCTGATCGATACCCTCGGCCGCGAGGGCTACCGGGTATTCACCTCGCAGATTTAAGGCGGCGCCTCACAAGCTCTGTCAGACCGCCGGCATTTCCGCCGGCGGTCTTTTCAGATATACACAGAGATAAAAACGCAACGTGCATTCTGCACCAGAGCCGGTAGGTAGCCCGGCCGTCCTGCGTCTTTC
>USFO01000074.1 GCA_900553955.1 uncultured Oscillospiraceae bacterium | reverse complement strand
GCACCGCGCCACCTTCCCCAAGGGGAAGGCTATGTGCTCCGCACAGAGCACAGGGGAGCCGAGAACGCTCATAGCCCCGCGCTCAAGCCCGTGCTCAAAGCAAAAGCCCCGTGCTCATTTGAGCACGGGGCTTTTTTGTATAATTCGTTTTATCAGCTCAGTCGTAGCTTCTTACAACGGAGATAACCTTGCCGAGGATGTCGACGGAGTCGACAATTATCGGCTCGTAGGCGTCATTTTCCGGTTGAAGGCGGAAATGGCCGTTCTCCTTATAAAAGCGCTTCACCGTGGCGGAGTCCTCCACCAAAGCGACGACGATTTCGCCGTTGCGCGCCTCTTTCGTCTGGCGGACAACAACAATGTCGTCGTTCAAGATGCCGCATTTAATCATGGAATCGCCGCGGACGCGCAGTGCGAACAGTCCGTCGGTGTTTCCGGCGTAAGGTATGTACTCCTCAACCTCTTCGCTTGCCAGAATAGGCGAGCCCGCCGCAACGCGGCCAAGCACCGGAACGGTGCCCTCCGGCCTATCGGAAAAATGGTTTACGGTGATGGCGCGGTTTTGATTTTCGCCCATGGTTATGCGGCCATCCGCCTCCAGCTCCTTGAGGTAGCGGTGAACGGTGGAGGTGGAGCGGATGCCGAGCTCGGCGCAAATTTCGCGCACGGTGGGCGGATAGCCGACGTCGGCGATGTGCTCGCTTATATATGCGAAAATCTGGTCTGCCTTATCCTTCATGGAAGGTGCAGCCCCCTTTCATAGTCTTTTTAGTTATTATAGCACATATGTTTTTATTTGTAAACATATGTTCTTGAAATTTTCAAAAGAATTTTCCCGAATACTGTGATTGCGCCGCAGGCGGCGCTTTGGCGGCAAAAATTCGGCGTTACATTTATTTCTTATAAAATCTATAATTTTTTTAAAGGTTGTTCACCATTACTTAACAAACGGAAAATTTCTGGTGGTATAATATAGACGTACTCAAAAAGCGCCGCAAACTTTTTGAGTTACCCCTCCTCAAAAACTCAAACTTAATGTACAAAGAAAAGCACCGGTTTGACCACCCGGTGCTTTTTCTTTTTGATGAATAATTGCGGAATGCCGCGGGCTGCGGCACACAGCGCAATTATTCATTTTTCGTAAGGCTACCCTAACAAAAAACGCACCCCTGATGGGTTTCTTCCGCACTATCTTTCTTTCCGATAACGCATAATCTTATGCACAGAAACGAAAAAAAATCCTGCTGCGCAGGATTTTTTTCGACAGACATAAAGCCTGCTCCGGTCGGAGCAGGCTTTTCTTCGTATAAAAGTATAAAATTATTTTTCTTCAAGCTTTGTGCGGATGGCGTCAAAGGTTTTTTGGCTGATGTCGTGTTCGATTTTGCAGGCGTCGGATTCGGCGGTTTCTTCATCAATGCCAAGGCTTTCGAAAAATGCGGTGAGCACATGGTGGCGTTCAAGAGTGCGGGACGCAATGTCCATGCCCTTGGCAGTCAGGGTGATAAGACCATCCTTATCCATGGTGATGTAGCCGTTTTCGCGCAGGCGCTTTGTGGCGTAGCTTACACTGGGTTTGGTAACGCCAAGGTAACTTGCCACGTCGATGGAGCGAATGTAACCATGCTTTTCTTTCATCATCAGCATAGTTTCAAGATAATCTTCTGAGGCTCTGAGAATTTTCATAACGCGGCACATTCCCTTTCTATAAATTGCCTTACATTTTATCACAGTTCTAACGATAAATCAAGGATGAGTTTGTAAATATTCTTTGTGCGAATGTGCCGCGGGGCGAATACAGCTTAGTGTAAACGCTGTCACCGGTTGCGGATACAATCCCTAAGCCGCGCCGAAACGAACATAACACTTTCCTCAAACGGCAAAAAACGCCTATATTGTTCCACCTGTTCTCATATTTTACCTAAAAATTTGACAAGGCGCACCATTTTGCATATAATAGGTTCTATTGAAAAGGAGGGGCTGTATGCGAAGATTTCTTGCCGGCGCGGCTGTTGCTGCGGCTGTTTTGAAAAGCAGGGGCTTTGCCGTCGCCGTTTTTTCGGCTGTCGCGGCGTTTTTGCTCTGCTGGATTCCCTCCAGAGTTAAGACCGTTAAGGTGGACCGGGACGGCGACGTCAAAACCGTTCACACAACTGTGCGCGACCCCGCCGAAATTCTGAGTCACCTGAACATTGCTCCCGACAGGGACGATGTCGTAGCCTATTCCGGCTTTGACCACAGCGGATTTTTCGGTGATTACGGTGAAACCACCGCCGAAATCAAAATCCGCAGCGCCTTCGACATCGAAATTGAGGCGGACAAGCTCCGCTATCATGTTTTGGCGGCGGAGGGCGACACCGTAGCCGACGCACTTTACGCTTCCGGACTGGAGGTTCGCGGAACGGACTATATAAACGCTTCCGCCGAAAAGACCGTAGAGCCCGGCGACAGCATAAAAATCACCCGGGTGGACTATGTAATCACCACCGAGGAGGAAACCATCCCCCGCGGGCAGACTTACCGCGGAACTTCGCTTATTTCCGGCGGAAAAACCGTGCTGCTTTCCTACGGAAAGAACGGCACGCTGCTTAAAACATACGAACAGAAAATCGTTGACGGCGTTATGGAGGATATGACCCTTGTTTCCGAGGACATTATCAAAAAGGCCGGCAACGACACCTATATTGTGGGCGACGGCAGCGCCGTTTCCCCCCTTGATTACGGCTATACCATTACGAACGGCGTTCCCTCGTCCTACAAAGCCGTTTACGAGAACGTTCGCGCCACGGGATACTACGCTCCGGCGGGTGCGGGAACCGCCAGCGGACGGCTCGCCCAGGTGGGCTATGTTGCGGTTGACCCAAAAATAATTCCCTACGGAACGAAGCTGTGGATTGTTGCCCACGGCAACACGGGATTTGTCTACGGCTACGCCCTTGCGGCGGATACCGGCGGCGCAATGCTCTCCGGCAAAAACTTCGTCGACCTCTACTACGACACCTATTACGAATGTGTGCTCAACGGTCTGCGCTATGTGGACGTGTACGTGTTGGAATAATTTTTCGGCGATGGCGCCGCACAGCGGCGCAATGGGAGCGAACCTTGGCTCCCATGTGTAAGGGTTGCAGAGCGGCAACTGAGTGCGGTTCTCGCCTCCCCTGTGTAAGGGGAGGTGTCAAGCCTTTCAGGATTAAGAGGGCTTGACGGAGGGGTTGTATCGGCGACCGGTGATAGCGTTTACACCAAACAAGATGTGAACTTATTTAATTGATAGCGAAACTTAAAACACAAAGGTATAGTGTAGACGCTATACCTTGTCAGGGGATACAACCCCTCAGTCACGGCTTCGCCGTGCCAGCTCCCCTTACACAGGGGAGCCGAGAATGCTCACCAAAACCGCGGAGCAAAACGAGGGAGCCGAGAAGCGCTCTCAGTACGCCTTGTGCGCACAGGGGAGCCGAGGGCGCTCCCGCGCCGTGCACAGAATTACCGCTGCGCGCTATTCCGCATTCCGCATTCCGCATTCCGCATTACAGCGCCCGTTTCCCCAAAAAAGAAATTTCATCATAAAATATATAAAATTGAGGTGCAAACCATGGTTGAATTAAGACCCATTACCGAGGAAAACTTTGAAGAATGCGTAAGCCTTGATGTTAAGGAGCAGCAGCAGGATTTCATTCCGGAAAATATGTGCTCCCTTGCCGAAGCATACGTCGCCATGACCAGCGGCGACCTTGTTCCCATGCCCTTCGGCGTCTACGACGCAGAACAGAACGTGATGGTGGGCTTTTTGATGCTCGGCTATTGCGAGGAGGGCGACGAGGACATTTCCGAACCCTATTACTGCGTATGGCGCATTATGACCGACGCCAACTGCCAAAAGCTCGGCTATGCGAAGGCGGCGCTTGAAAAGGCGATTGCCGAAGCAAAGGAAATGCCCCTTGGCAGCGCGGCGAAGCTTTGCGCCGCCTACACCGCGGACAACAAAGCCGCGGCGGCACTGTTTGCCTCCGTCGGAATGAAGGCGGGCGCGCCCGACGAGGACGGCGGCGTGCTTGCGATTATGGATCTGTAATAAAAAAGCGGCCTCGAGGGGGTTTCTTTTGCCCTATCTTACTTTTCGGCAACATATAATTTTATGCGCAGAAACGAAGAAGTCCTGCTGTGCAGGACTTCTTCGGCAGACCGAACAGCCCCCGGGGGGCTGTTTTTTTATTAAGTCAAATGCGGCTTGTTTACCCGATGGTGACGGCTTTTGCAAGCTCGGCAAGGCGTTCCTCGGACAGGGAGCCTGCGGTGATTACGGCGAAGCGGGAGCCGCGCTTTTCGGCTATGATAAATTCGTAGAAGGTAACGCCCTGCTCCGAATAGGTGTGGGTCACATAGAGGCAGGGCACGGTGGAGCCGTTTATTTCGATTTCGCCGATTTCGTTCTTTTCAATGGTAATGCCCTCAAGATTGAGCTGGCTTTCGAGGTTCGAGGAGGAAAGCTCCAAATAGTCCTTCGCGCTGCCCAGAGCCAAGGCGTAAAGCCCCGCGTTTTCGTAGTTCACGTTCATGCTGTCGCCGTCCGGAGAGGAGCAGTACATATCGTAGACGATTTTCGCCTGCTTAAAGGAGTCGGAGGCGTCCTCGTTGAGGAAGCTGTCCGCGGAAATTCCGTAGAGCCGGGCGATTTCCTCATCGGGATAGAAGGTCCAGCCGTCGCCGGGAGCAACGGTAATTCCCATGGAGGCGTTGCGGTAAACGCCGTTTTCCACCGTTCCCCGGGAAAAGGCGCCTTCGCCGGAATTTTTTCCGGAGCAGGAGGTGAATAAAAGGCAGAGCGCCGCCAAAAGAAGCGCAATAATTTTTTTCATATAATAAAACCCCTTTTGTATGCTTTTTATACCAGTATAGCACGCAAAAAGCGGTTTGTAAAGCGAAGTTTTGCGGACAAAATAAAATAGGCATAGATTTTAAGCGATTAGCACTTGAATGGCGGCGGCAAAGGTGATATTATATATTCGGTAAAAGCTTTGCCATATAGGAGTGCAAAAAAAATGAGACATGAAAAATCCTGTGGCGGCCTGATATATCGTGAGCACGACGGAGAAACTCAGCTTCTTTTGCTGAAGCATCGCTGCGGCGGACATTGGTCCTTTCCCAAGGGGCATATGGAAGCCGGAGAAACCGAAATGGAAACAGCCCTGAGAGAGATCCGCGAGGAAACCGGTCTGCGGGTTTTCCTTAGGGAGGGCTTCAGAGAAGCGGTGGAGTATTCGCCGAAGCCGAACGTTAAAAAGCAGGTCATTTATTTCATCGGGTTCACCCTGAACGAAGCCGCGCTTCGTCCCCAGGAGGAGGAAGTGAGCGAGCTGCAGTGGATGGAAATCCACAAGGCCTATGACGCGGTGACATTCCGCAACGACAAAAACCTTATCACAAAGGCGATTGAATACATCGCCCGCCGCGGAATGTAACGCAAAAAACACAAAAAAGCCCTCTCGTGCGAGAGGGCTTTTTTAGTTTTAATGATATATGACGGCTTTGCTGTCATATATCATTGCAAAGCAAAGCGCCGCAGCTTACACCCGACTGCGGAGAGCAAGCCTCATCCTTCCCGGTGCGGCGCCGCCGGCGTTTGGCGCAAGGAGCCGAACATTTTGCCTAAAGATATACGGGAAAGCCGAGCTTTGCGCTGTGTAACCTTTGCGCCGGGCGCGCCCTTGAGCTTTAGCTTTCCGGCTCTCCGTCGGAGGCTTGAAAACCGCACCACTAAGCCATTTTCCTTAGTCCAACTGTTCGGTTTATATAATTTTGAGTATAATACTGCTGATTATTTATAGCTGATTTCGCCCGAATATGTTAAAATACTGTTGCATTATTACAATTCACCTGCCGCGCTGCTGCCGCTTTGCGGCAGTAAAAGCGGCAAGACCGCGCAATCGTATGAAAAAATTTACTGCGATTTTAAGGAGAAATTAAGGTGCGGCGGCTTGCAGAGTGCGAAAATGCGTGTTATAATTAGCTGTTAAAAGATTTTTTGGAGGAACCCGAAATGATGATTTCAACCAAGGGACGGTACGGCTTGCGGCTGGTGCTTGACCTTGCGAAGGAGGGCGCCGAACGCCCTGTGCCGGTGAAAGAAATTTCTGCCCGGCAAAATATAAGCGAAAAATATCTTGAACAGATTATAATGCCTTTGGTGCGCGCCGGGGTCGTCAAAAGCGTCCGCGGCGTGAAGGGCGGCTATATTCTGGCGCGCCCCGCATCCGAAATTACTGCGGGCGAGGTGCTTCGCGCCGCCGAAGGCAGCATTGCGCCGGTGGAGTGCTGCTCCGCCGGGTGCGAGCACACCGGCGACTGCGTGCCCTATGTTCTCTACAAGCGCATTGAGGACGCGGTGGACGCGGTGGTTGACTCCACCACGCTGGCGGATATGCTCGAGGACGCCGGATTTTTCGGCGAATGCGGAAAGTAACTCATATTTAACACATTTTTCACATTTGGTTTATTGCGCACAGCCGCGATTCATATTATAATATGTTTTATAGGCGTTATAGACGGACATAGCCGTTTGTCAAATGCTTGCTTTGCAAGCAGTATAAAAAATTCGTAAATTCGGAAAATTATCGCTCGGAAAGGGGCTTCTACTAATGGCATTTTCTATGTTCAATCAGGACATCGGTATCGACCTTGGTACCGCGAACACTCTCATATTTTCTAAGGGCAAGGGCATAATCATGCGCGAGCCTTCCGTCGTTGCGGTGGACACCCGCACCGACACGGTGCGCTATGTCGGCCAGGAGGCGAAGGATGTTATCGGCCGTACCCCCGGCTCCATCGTTGCTGTTCGCCCGCTGAAGGACGGCGTTATCGCCGACTTTGACATTGCCGCAAGCATGCTGCAAATTTTCATCAAAAAGGTTTTTAACAACTCTGTTTTCGCCCGTCCTCGCGTGGTCATCTGTATCCCTTCCGGCGTTACCGAGGTTGAGCGCCGCGCCGTAAAGGAGGCTGCCATGAAGGCCGGCGCCCGCCATGTTTCTATTATTGAGGAGCCAATGGCGGCGGCAATCGGCGCCGGACTTCCCGTTGCGGAAGCCTGCGGCAGCATGGTTGTAGACATCGGCGGCGGCACCAGCGAGGTAGCTGTAATCTCGCTTGGCGGCATTGTTGCGTCGAAATCCGTCCGCGTCGGCGGCGACGAATTTGACGCCGCTATCATTTCTTATATCAAGAGAAAATACAACCTGCTCGTCGGTGAACGCTCCGCCGAGGCTATTAAAATGACCATCGGTTCCGCCTTCCCCTTTGAGGAAGAGCTTGAAATGGAAATTAAAGGCCGTAACCTTGTGGACGGTCTGCCGAAGAATATGTTCATCACCAGCGAGGAGATTCGTGACGCGCTTTCAGACCCGCTTTCCGCCATTATGGATGCCATCAAGTCCACTCTGGAGCGCACCCCGCCGGAGCTTTCCGCCGACATCATCGACCACGGCATCA
Source organism: uncultured Oscillospiraceae bacterium (assembly GCA_900553955.1). Classification (GTDB taxonomy): domain Bacteria; phylum Bacillota; class Clostridia; order Oscillospirales; family Ruminococcaceae; genus UMGS1668. The sequence goes on along the minus strand of USFO01000074.1, from coordinate 379 downwards.
CCCTTACCGGCGGCGGAAGCCTGCTGCACAACATCGACAAGCTGGTTTCCAAAGAGACCGGCATGCCGGTTTACATAGCAGAAAATGCTCTTGACTGCGTTGCCGAAGGCGCGGGTCTTGTTCTCGATAATCTCGACCTGCTGAAAGAGGTTGTCTCCGACAGCGAACGCAGATTGGGCTAACAAAATTTCTTCGTTTACGAAAATTTACACGAAAATGTGCCCGCCACGCGGGCACGTTTTGTAAAAGGAATAATGAATAATAGATGTGTCCGCACGGCGGACACATCTTGATGTGGCTGTGCCACAGAGGTGACTGTATGCATGGCGCGGGAGCGCCCTCGCCTCCCTCTGAGGAGGGAGGTGGATGCCTGCATAAA
>USFO01000073.1 GCA_900553955.1 uncultured Oscillospiraceae bacterium | reverse complement strand
GCCCGAAGGGCGGATATAACCGCGCCGAAGGCGCGATATAACCCGCGGCAAAGCCGCGGATATAACTGCGGCACCGCCGCGAAAAAATACTCACTGGAGGAAGCAAAATGAAAGACCCGACAGAATTTTTGGAGCAGGACAGACTTCTGCACATAGATATGCTTGACGCATTGCTGGATAAAAGCACCGAGGTGCTTTATTCCGAGGAGGACGGCGTGCTTTTTTGCCGCGACGGTTGGCTTTACGAGATAACGGCAAGCTCCGCCGAGGCGACAAAAAAGATTGCCGCCCTTATAGAGCGCAAAAAGGATATTGTAGCCCACCAGTTCAAATTCATTCCGGCGATTTTCGAGGTTCTCGGAGAAATGGAAATGCTTCCCTGCATGCAGACCTCATATAATAAGGCGGAGCCGGTGAAAATTCCGGAAACGGAGCGCATTTCCTACCGCCGCCTGACCATGGAGGATTTGGACTTCGTGTGCAAAACCTATCGCTACGGCGAAAACGATTCCCAATACCTCGGCAAATGCATAAGCCACGGCATGATAGGCGCATTTGACGGCAAACGCTGCGTGGGCTTTATCGGCGAACACAGCGAAGGCTCCATGGGGCTTCTCGAGGTCATTCCCGAATATCGCCGCCGGGGAATTGCCTCCGCTTTGGAGGGCATGATGATAAATAAAAAGCTTAAAGAGGGCAGAATCCCCTATGACCATGTCGTTCTCGGGAACGACGCGTCCCTCGGTCTTCAAAAAAGCCTTGGCATGGATAAGGCCGAGGGTATTGTCACTTGGCTTTTTACAAAATAATAAACTCAAAGGAACACTAAATGGCAAAAGAGAATTTTATCGAGGCAAACAAAATCAGCTTCAGCTATCCGAGCTTTGACGGAGCCTTGCCGGAGCTTGTTTTGAACAATGTTTCCGTTTCCGTAAAAGAGGGCGAGTTCTTAGCCGTTCTCGGACATAACGGATCGGGAAAATCCACCCTTGCAAAGCATTTTAACGCAATACTCATTCCCGCGGAGGGAAAAGTCACCGTGGACGGCATTGACACCACGGAGGAAAGCAAGCTCTACGAAATCCGTCAGGAGGTGGGCATGGTTTTCCAGAATCCGGACAACCAAATCGTTGCAACCCTCGTGGAGGAGGACGTGGCGTTCGCCCTTGAGAACTTGGGCGTTCCTCCGGAGGAAATCCGCCGCCGTGTGGACGAGGCGCTCAAAAAGGTCGGTATGTACGAATACCGCCTGCACGCTCCAGATCAGCTCTCCGGCGGGCAGAAGCAGCGGGTAGCCATAGCGGGCATAATCGCCATGCAGCCCCGGTGCATAGTGCTGGACGAGCCCACCGCCATGCTCGACCCAAAGGGCCGGCGGGAGGTTATGAGCACCATAAAGCAGCTCAACGAGGAAATGGGCGTCACCGTGGTGCTCATCACCCACTATATGGACGAGGCGGCGCAGTGCGGGCGCATTGTGGTTATGGACGACGGCAAGGTGATACTGAGAGGCACGCCGAGAGAGGTTTTTAAGAATGTGGAGCTGCTCAAAAAGCGGGGACTTGACATCCCGCAGGTGACGGAGCTTTGCTATGAGCTTCGCAAGGCGGGCTGCAAGCTTCCGGAGTGCGTGCTCACCGAGGACGAGTGCGCCGCCGCCATTGAAAATCTGCTGAAGGGCGGTGCTCATAATGGCTGAAGCGATAATTAAAACGGAAAATCTCAGCTACGTCTACTCAAAGGACACCCCTTTTGAGCACGTGGCTTTGGATAACGCAAATATCGAAATCGAAAAGGGCGCCTTCGTGGGCTTAATCGGTCACACCGGAAGCGGCAAATCCACTTTAATTCAGCATTTGAACGGGCTTTTGAAGCCCACCTCCGGCAAAGTGTTCGTGGACGGCGAGGATATTTGGGCAAACCCCAAGGAAATCCGCAAATTCCGTTTCAAGGTGGGCCTTGTGTTTCAGTACCCGGAGCATCAGCTCTTTGAAGAAACCGTGGAGCGCGACATTGCCTTCGGCCCCAAGAATATGGGACTTTCCGAGGAGGAAATAAAGCTCCGCGTGCGGGAGGCGGCGCGCCTTACCGGACTTACGGAGGATTATCTCGAAAAATCCCCATTTGAGCTTTCCGGCGGCGAAAAGCGCCGCGTCGCCATAGCGGGCGTGCTCGCCATGCAGCCGGAGGTGCTCATTCTCGACGAGCCCACCGCCGGACTTGACCCCAAAGGCAGGGAATATATTCTCTCCGAGATAAAGGCATACCACGAAAAGCGGGGAGCGACTATAATTCTTGTTTCCCACAGCATGGAGGACGTGGCGCGCTTTGCTTCCCACGTGCTCATTATGAATCATTCCAAGGTCGCCATGTACGGCAAAACCCGCGAGGTGTTCGCAAGGGTGGAGGAGCTTGTGGAAATGGGGCTTGAGGTTCCCCAAATAAGCCGCGTTTTCGCAAAGCTTGCCGCCGACGGCGTTTCCGTGCCCGAATCCGTGCTCACGGTGGCGGAGGCAAAATCCGCCGTGCTCGGGCTGCTTGGGAAAGGGGGCGAGTGCTGATGCTCAAGGATGTAACATTCGGTCAGTATTTCCCCGGGGATTCCGTAGTTCACAAAATGGACCCCAGAATGAAGCTTGTGCTTATAATTGTATATATTGTAATGCTCTTTGTGGCGGACGGAATTATTCCTCTGCTTTTGGGCGTTGCGGTGACGGTTTTCGCCTACGCCATGTCGAAGCTTTCTTTCAAGCTCGTTTGGCGCAGCGTAAAGCCCATTCTCCCCATAGTGGTCTTTACCGCCATACTGAATATCTTCTTCATCGAGGGCGACCCCCTGTTTCAGTGGAAATTCATCACGATTTCGGAGCGGGGCGTTGTCACGGCGGTGCTCATGTGCGTTCGAATAATCAGCCTTATTGCGGGAAGCAGCCTGCTCACCTATACCACAACGCCCATAGCGTTGACGGACGGTCTTGAGCGGCTTATGAAGCCCCTTGAGAAGATAAAGGTTCCGGTTCACGAGCTTTCCATGATGATGACCATAGCCCTGCGCTTTATTCCCACCCTTATTGACGAAACCGGCAAAATCATAGCCGCGCAAAAGGCGAGGGGAGCGGATATGGATTCCGGCAACGCCATCCAGAAGGCGAAGGCGCTGGTGCCGATTTTAATTCCCCTGTTTGTTTCGGCATTCCGCCGGGCGGACGAGCTTGCCCTTGCCATGGAATGTCGCTGCTACCGCGGAGGCGAGGGCAGAACCCGCCTTAAGCAGCTTTCCCTCTCCGGCAGAGACTGGGCGGCGGCGGCTCTTATGACCGCAGCCCTTGCGGGAGTTATACTTCTTAACAAATTCGGACCGGCGGTGATGGTGCTTTGAGGAATATTCTCCTGACCCTTGCCTATAACGGCGCGAATTACCATGGCTTTCAGGTGCAGAAGAACGCAGTCACCGTCTGCGAGGCTTTGCAGAACGCCATGGAGGTGCTTTTGAAGGAACGCCCGGATGTGAAGGGCTGCTCCAGAACCGACGCGGGAGTTCATGCCAATATGTTCTGCGTGAACTTCCATACCGAAAGCGACATGGACTGCGCCCATATTCGCCGCAGCCTTGACGCGCTTTTGCCCGACGACATAGCTGTAAAGGACTGCGCCGAGGTGCCGGAGGATTTTCACGCCCGGTACTCCTGCAAGGGCAAACGCTATGTTTACAAGATATGGAACGCCCCCTATATGAGCCCCTTTTATCGGGGAACGGCGCTGCATTATCCGAGGGAGCTTGACGCGGACTTCCTCGACGCGGTGTGTACGGATTTTATCGGCAAGCATGATTTTTCCGCCTTTGCCGGCGCGCAGAACACCCAAGAGGACTGCACCAGAGAAATTTACTGCTGCTCCGTGGAGCGGGAGGACGAGCTTGTGACCTTCTCCGTCACCGGCGATGGCTTCCTTTATAATATGGTTAGAATAATGGTGGGAACGCTCCTTGAGATAAACGAGGATAAAATCGCTCCCGACGCCATTCCCGAAATAATCGAACTTAAAGACAGAAAAAACGCCGGCAGAACCGTTCCGCCGGAGGGACTTTACCTCGACTATGTAATTTATGACGAAGAGGATGAATGAAATGCCGGAAGAATTTTTGACAAACAAGCCCGCAGAGCGCCCCACGGCGGTTGCACTGGGCGTATTTGACGGTGTGCATATCGGGCACAGAGCCGTTCTGCGGGAGGCGGTGAACAGCGGCGATTTGGAGCCGTGGGTGTTCACCTTTGCGGAGGAAAGCATTCCCAAAGCAAAAAAAGGAGCGGTTCGGCTGGAGCCGCCCTGCATAAAATTCAATATAATGAAGAAATGCGGTATTGCCCATGTCTACGCGCCGGATTTCTCCGAGGTGCAGAGCCTTTCCGGCGAGGAATTTGTCCGCAGGGTTCTGGTTGAGCACCTAAGGTGCAGAAAGGTGGTCTGCGGAACGGATTTCCGCTTCGGCGAACGCGCCGCCTGTGATGCCGACGATATGAAGCGCCTTTGCGAGGAATACGGCATGGAGTGCGCCGTCATTGAAAAGCTCTATGACGGGGGCGAAGCCATAAGCTCCACCCGCATACGCGCCGCCGCCGCCGAGGGCGATATGGAAACGGTTCGCCGCCTTTGCGGCTACCCGTTCTGCATAGAAAATACCGTTGTGGCGGGGGAACATCTCGGCAGAGAGTACGGTCTGCCCACCATAAATCAGGGCTTTGGCGGGGGCTATGTCATCCCGAAGTACGGCGTTTACGTTTCCGCCGCCTATGTGGACGGCAAATTCTATCCCGCCGTCACCAACGTGGGGGTAAAGCCCACGGTTTCTGAGGAGAACGCCCCCGGTGCGGAAACGAACCTTATCGGCTTTGCCGGAAATCTCTACGGAAAAAAGGTTTTTGTGTTCCTGCTTTCCTTTGTCCGCCCGGAAATGAAATTTGAAAGCCGCGAGGCTCTTTTCGCCCGCATAGCCTTCGACCGTGACAACGCAAAATCCGCCGCCGAAAGCTGGATTAGCTCCTCCGGCGCCAAAACCGCGGAGCTGATGGGAATTTGAGCACCGTTTGAGCACGGCTTGAGCACCGAGGAAAGCGGAGCGGACTTTTCATCGCGCCAACCGCGGCTACCCCGCAAGGCGAACGGAGCGCGAATCTTGGCTCCCCTTACTTGTAAGGGGAGCTGTCACGCCCAAAGGATTTACAGGCGTGACTGAGAGGATCTTTGTCCGCATTACCGTGGCTCTACGGAGCGCATATCCTGTGCCCCACAATATCTCTTTGCGTGCTCGTCGGCGGGGCGAAGCTTACCCCTTTTCTTTTGTAACCAAAAGAAAAGCCGTAAGACGGTAAAAGAAAAGTTTTTACAACCCCCACCCTCACGCTCCCGCGTGAGACTCCCCCTTGAAAAGGGGGAATAAACGCTCCACCGGAGACTTTCGGGTTTCTAATCTCAACCGCCTCCCTGACCGGGTCCCGGGCGGATTTTCAGTATCCCTCGGATGCTCGACCGCCTGAGGCACTTCGTGCCGGCTGAGGTTATGATTTTGATAATTTAGCGCAAAGCGCACACCCCGCAAGGCGGCTGAGCCGCGGTTGGCGCAGTGCAGGCGACTCCGCCGCAGAGTACAAAGGTTTTTTCGGTGGGCGCAGGCGCGTTTAATTTGCATAAGTATCTCCTCGGGCGCATACAATGTCCCATGCGGAAAGGGGGATTTTTTATGCAAAAAAGCGCCGTGCTCAAAGCTTTTGTGCTCGTGCTCACGGGCTTTTTGCTCATGCTCACGGCGTGCTCAAAGGCACAGCCTTTGAGCACGGAGGATGTTGCCGCCGCGTATTCCGGTGATTTCGCGTGCTCGGCGGCCATCACCGCGGCGGAGGACGAATTTGCCGTGGATATAGAAAAACGCGGCGGCAGCATCGCATTCACCGTCACCGCTCCGGCAAGCATGGCGGGGCTTTCCGTCGTCCTTGACGGCGATTGCGCCGCCTTCGACTACTGCGGAATCTCCGCTGCGTTCGCCGCAAATGACCTTCCCGCAGCTGCGCCCGCAATGCTTTTCCGCAAGGCAGCGCAGGCACTCTCACTGCCGGACGGTATTTTCCTCTCCGTAGAGCAAACCCGCATTGCGGCACGGTTCGATTGCTTTTCCGCCGAGCTGAATCCCGCCGATTTTGCTCTGGTGCGTCTCACCTTTCCGGAACAGGACACCGTGTTCACCATAGAAAATTTCAGATTTCTCGAAAAAAATTGAAAAAATCTCTTGCATTTTGCGCCGCAATCGGTTATAATAACCCTTGCTTGATATGGACGGTTAGCTCAGCTGGTAGAGCTTCCGCTTGACGTGCGGAAGGTCAGGGATTCGAGTTCCTTACCGTCCACCATAAAAAGGCAGCCGCAGGGCTGCCTTTTTTCATTTTGCTTTGCGCGGGTGCTTTTGCCGCCGGCGAAGCTCCGACAAAATACAGGCTTATGCGGACGCTGCCCTGCGGCGTTCGCTCAGCTTGTCGAAAAACTTCGTTTTCCGTCAAGCTGACTTGAACAAAAACGCACCCCTGATGGGTTTCTTCCGCCCTATCTTCCTTTCCGATAACTTATAATCCTATGCACAGAAACGAGAAAGCTCTGCTGCGCAGGACTTTCTCGACAGTCTGTGCGGAGCTTTGCCGCTTTTGCCGCCATTTGCAAGGCGCTCCGCATTAAAAAAATCATTGACTTTAAGATTTTAGCGTGTTAAAATCTTTTCATTGTTCATTTCGAAAAAAAGGAGGTTAATTCGTGTGGATAAAGAAAAAATGAGGGCTTCCGAAAACAATATTATCGAAACGGAAGTCGCCATAAAGTTCATTAAGGATGTTTTTGAAAGGGAGCTGGCGCGAAATCTTAATCTGACGCGAGTTTCCGCTCCGCTCTTTGTGTTCCCCGAAAGCGGTCTTAACGACAACCTGAACGGAGTGGAGCGCCCGGTGGCGTTCGATGTGCTCGACATCGGCAGGGACGTTGAGGTGGTTCATTCCCTTGCTAAATGGAAGCGTATGGCATTGGCGAAGTACGGCTTTGCCGACGGCGAGGGGCTTTATACGGATATGAACGCCATTCGCCGGGACGAAACCCTTGACGCTCTCCACTCGATTTATGTGGATCAGTGGGACTGGGAGAAGATTATCAGCCCCTCGGCGCGGAATTTTGACACCCTAAAGGCTGCGGTGAACAGCATTTATTCTGCGCTTCTCAGCACGGAGGCTGCCCTTTCCGAACGCTTCGGAACCGCTTCGGTGCTGCCGAAAAGGATTGAATTTATGACCACGGCACAGCTTGAGGCGGAATACCCCGACCTCTCCCCGAAGGAGCGTGAAAATGCCGTTACAAAGCGCCTCGGCGCGGTTTTTCTCATGCAAATCGGCGCGCCCCTCAAAGACGGCGTTCCCCATGACGGACGCGCTCCGGACTACGACGATTGGCTGCTCAACGGGGACATTCTCCTTTGGGACGAGCCCCTTTCCCGCGCCTTTGAGATTTCCTCCATGGGCATACGCGTGGATGAAGCCGCCATGCGCCGCCAGCTTGCCGCCGCAGGCTGCGAGGACAGAGCCGCGCTGCCTTTTCACCGGGCGCTGCTCTCCGGCGAGCTGCCCCAGACCATGGGCGGCGGCATAGGTCAGTCCAGAATATGTATGTTTCTCCTCGGCAAACACCATATCGGCGAGGTTCAGGCCTCGGTTTGGCCGGAAAGCATGGTCGAGGAATGTGAAAAACAGGGTATACATCTGCTATAAGCCCCTTAAATCCGCTCAAAAGCCCGCGCCCACCGAGGTGCGGGCTTTTTGCGCCGCTTTTTCTCCTTTTTTGCGAATTTTGCCGCGGATTTTGCATTATCTGTTTTAATTTAAGGATAAATATGCTATACTAAAGGGTATGGCGGCGCTCTGCGCCGCAAAGCGCCGCGGTGAAATACGGCAGCGTTGCTGCCGTGTGAAATCGCGCCTTCGGCGTATGAAGCGCGCCTTCGGCGCATGAAGCGCGCCTCC
>USFO01000072.1 GCA_900553955.1 uncultured Oscillospiraceae bacterium | reverse complement strand
CCCGAATCCCTTGACCCGGCGCTCCCCCGCCCCGGTCGTTTTGACCGCCGCGTGCCGGTGGAGCTGCCCGACCTCAAGGGGCGCGAAGCCATTCTCCGTGTTCACGCAAAGAAAGTTAAGCTTGAGGACAATATCGACTTCACCGCCGTAGCCAGAATGGCCTCCGGCGCTTCCGGCGCGGAGCTTGCCAATATCGTAAACGAGGCGGCGCTGCGTGCCGTTCGTTCCGGAAGAAAGCTTGTTTCCCAATCCGACCTTGAGGAGAGCATTGAGGTTGTAATAGCGGGCTATCAGCGCAAAAATTCCATTCTTACGGATAAGGAAAAGTGGATTGTCGCATACCACGAAATCGGCCACGCCATGGTTGCCGCTATGCAGAGCCATTCCGCTCCGGTGCAGAAAATCACCATCATTCCGCGAACCTCCGGCGCGCTCGGCTACACCATGCAGGTTGACGAGGGCGACCATTACCTTATGACCTGCGAGGAGCTTACCAACAAAATAGCCACTCTTACCGGCGGACGCGCCGCGGAGGAGCTTGTGTTCGGTTCCGTAACCACCGGAGCCTCCAATGACATTGAGCAGGCCACCAAAATTGCCCGCGCCATGCTCACTCAATACGGCATGAGCGACGAATTTGATATGGTCGCACTCGAAACCGTCACAAACCAATACCTCGGCGGGGATTCCTCCCTTGCATGCTCCGCAAAAACGCAGGACGAAATCGACGGTCTTGTTGTGAAGCTCATTAAAGAGCAACACAAAAAAGCCCGCGACATTCTCGGCGAAAACCGCAAAAAACTCGATGAGCTTGCCAAATTCCTCTATGGTCGCGAAACCATCACCGGCGAAGAATTTATGGAAATCCTCAATAAGCCGGAAGCTGAAGCCTGAGCCGCAAAAATTTTTCTTGCATTTTTTTATTATTCATATATAATATATCCGTTCACCGAAAAAAAGCGTTGTTTTGCAGCGCTTTTTTCAGTCTTTGGAATTAAACAAAAGCGCCCGCTCTGCATTTTGCAGAATGGGCGCCTTAACTTTGCAAAAAAGCGCCGCACGCGCGCTTTGGAGGTGTTTTTATGCGCAAGGGCACCGACCCTTCTTTTTACGGAACGGAAAGCATTGGCAAAGTGCTGCTTAAAATCGCACCGCCGGTTATGCTGGCGCTGCTTATTCAGGCGCTTTACAACATTGTGGACAGCTTCTTTGTAGGAAAATACTCCGAACATGGCTTGACCGCTCTTTCCGTCGTCTATCCGATTCAGCTTATTGCCATTGCCCTTGCGGTGGGAACAGGCGTTGGCGTAAACACGCTTATGGCGCGTTTTTATGCGGAAAAGCACGAAGATTCCGCCAACGAAACCGCCGGCTGCGGTTTTGTAATATCTCTGATTATGTGGACGGTGTTTGCACTTGTGTCTTTCCTCTCCATGCGGTTTTTCATTAACCTTTCCGCCAGCGACCCTCTTGCGGTGGAGTACGCCGTAACCTACGGAAACATCGTGTGCGTCGGCAGCATCGGACTTTTTACCGAAAGCATTTTCACAAAGGTTCATCAGGCGGAGGGCAACATGACCCTGCCTATGATTGCGCAGATTACGGGTGCAGTCTGCAATATCGTGCTTGACCCGATTATGATTTTCGGCATGTTCGGCTGCCCGGAAATGGGCATAGCCGGTGCAGCGGTTGCCACCGTTTGCGGACAAGTGCTCGCGGCGGTCATCACCGGAATAAAGGGTCTGCGCCGCCCGCCCGCGCCGTACAAATTTCTTTTCTATACCAAAAGCATTTTCATACTCGGCTATCCATCCATACTCATGCAGTCGCTTTATACGGTTTACATTATGGCGCTTAATATGATTCTGATGCATTTTTGCGATGAAGCAGTCACCGTACTCGGGCTGTATTACAAAATCCAGTCGTTTTTCTTCATTCCGCTCACCGGACTGCAAACCTGCATGGTGCCCATTATCAGCTACAACTACGCCATGGAAAATTACACGCGCGTTCGCCGCACCCTTAAAATCGCAGCCGGTATAACTGCGGCATTTATGATTATCGGTACTGCGTGCTTTGAGCTTATTCCGGTGCAGCTCCTCGGCATATTCTCAAATTCCGAAAAGGTGTTTGAAATCGGGCGCGTTGCCCTGCGCATAATCGGAATCAGCTTTGTTCCGGCAACATTTTCGCTTATGATGCCGATTTTCTTCCAAGCCATAGGCAAAGCCGCGCCCAGCGTGCTGCTCACCCTTTCGCGCCAGATTTTCTGCCTCATCCCGATTTTCTACGCTATGTCTTTCATCGGGCTTAACTACACATGGATCGCGTTCCCCGCGGCGGAAATTATCACCGGCTCCATCGGCATTGCGCTTTATTTAAAGCAGATTCACGCGTGGGGCTGCGGCAAAAAATGCTGAAAAAAGCTTTTGACATACGGTATGTAAAGATATATTATTATATTATACAGAACAAAGGGGGAATTTGTTATGAAAACGCTGCTGAAAGGCGGAACGGTTGTAAATGTGTTCACCGACGAACTCCAAAAGGCTAACGTACTTATCGAGGATGAAAAAATAATCGGCGTAGGCGATTATTCCGACACGGACGCGGACTGCGTTCATGACATTTCGGGCAAGTACGTCTGTCCCGGCTTTATTGACGGGCATATTCACATTGAAAGCACCATGATGCTTCCCGCAGAGTTTGCCAAGGCCGCGGTGCTGCACGGAACCAGTGCCGTTGTTTCCGACCCTCACGAAATTGCGAATGTCTGCGGCGGAGAAGGCATTGAATTTATGCTTGAGGCAAGCGAAAAGCTGCCCCTCGACGTTTATGTGATGGTTCCCTCCTGCGTTCCGGCAACCGCCTTTGACGAATCCGGCGCGGAGCTTTCCGCCGCGGATATTGAGCCTTTCTACCGTCATTCCCGGGTTCTCGGTCTTGCGGAAATGATGAACTATGTGGGCGTTGTTTTCGGTGACGAGGGCGTTATGGCGAAAATAAATTCCGCAAACGAAAAGGGCAAGGTCATAAACGGTCATGCGCCCCTGCTCTCCGGCCGCGACCTTGACAAATACATTGCCGCGGGTATTCGCGACGACCACGAATGTTCCTCCTCGGAAGAAGCCAAGGAGCGTATCCGCAAGGGACAGCGGGTTATGATAAGAAACGGCACCGCCGCCCGCAATCTCACCGGGCTTATTTCCCTCTTTGAGGAGCCGTGGAACCGCCGCTGCCTGCTTGTCACCGACGATAAGCATGCTGCGGATCTAATAGCCAACGGTCATATTGACGACATCATCCGCCTTGCGGTAAAGCAAGGCAAAAGCGCCGTTGCGGGAATTCGTATGGCGACCCTCCAGGCGGCGGAGGCCTTCGGTCTGCGAAACGAGGGTGCTGTAGCTCCCGGCTACAATGCGAACCTTGCCGTCCTCGGCGACCTTGACTCCGTAGCCGTAAGCGATGTTTACCACTTGGGCAAAAGAGTTGTTTCGGACGGTGTGCTTGAGCCTTTCGCAAGCCCGGAGGTTTCCACCGCACTCAAAGAGCGGGTGCTGCACTCCTTTAACCTTGCGCCCCTCTGCGAAAAGGATTTCCATGTTGCCGCCTCCGGCGTTCGCAAATGCCGTGTGATTGAGCTTGTAAAAAACCAGCTCATCACCGAGGAAGCCCTGCTTGACGTTGACTTCGGCGCAAACAACGGCGTTAACACCGAAAAGGATATTCTCAAGCTTGCCGTTATCGAACGCCACAAGAACACCGGTCATATCGGACTCGGCTTTATACACGGAATAGGGCTCAAGGAGGGTGCAATCGCCGCCTCCGTCTCCCACGATTCCCACAACCTCATTGTGATAGGCACAAGCGAAGCGGAAATGGCGTTCGCTGCAAACCGCGTGCGTGAGCTTGGCGGCGGCATGGTCGCCGTAAAGGGCGGCGAGGTTCTTTCCGAAATGCCCCTGCCCTACGCCGGACTTATGACCGACGCCTCCGCGGCGGAGGTCTCCCGCCAAAACAAAGCCGTCCGCGAAAGCGTTCACACTCTCGGCGTTCCCGCCGATATAGAGCCTTTTATGACTATGGCGTTCGTCAGCCTGCCGGTCATTCCGAAAATCAAAATGACCACTTTGGGGCTTTTCAGCAGCGACCAATGGGCGATTGTACCTCTTTTTGCTGATTAAGTACGGGCTTTACATTGAAAAAGGCTGCAAATAGTGCTAATATAGAGGTATGGATAATGCCGGGTGGGAAACTCTCTCCGGCTTCTTTGAAGGAGTGTAAATTATGAACAGGGACGAACGAAACCTGAGCATGCTCACGGATTTTTACGAGCTTACTATGATGAACGGCTACCTCGAAAAGGGTATGGAAGACACTGTTGCGGTTTTTGACGTGTTTTTCCGCCGTATTCCCGACGACGGCGGCTTTGCCATCTTCGCCGGACTGGAGCAGCTTATCGACTATATGAAGAATCTTCGCTTCACCGACGATGACATTGAGTTCCTCCGGAGCAAGAGCTGTTTTTCCGAAAAATTCCTGAATTATCTTCGCAATTTCGAATTCAAATGCGACGTGTGGAGTATTCCGGAGGGTACTCCCATTTTCCCGAGAGAGCCTATTATCGTAGTTAAAGGACCCGCAGTGCAGGCTCAGCTTGTGGAAACCGTAACTCTGCTTATTGCCAACCACCAAAGCCTTATCGCCACCAAAGCGAACCGTATCGCCCGCGCGGCGGACGGCCGCCCCGTTATGGAGTTTGGCTCCCGCCGTGCTCAGAACGCGGACGCAGCCATTCTCGGCGCCCGCGCGGCGTATATCGGCGGCGTGGGAGCCACCGCCTGTGCGATCACCGACCGTGATTACGGCGTTCCCGCAGTGGGAACCATGGCGCACAGCTGGGTTCAGCTCATGGGCTCGGAATACGAAGCGTTCAAGGCCTATGCGGAAATCTATCCCGATAACTGCACCCTGCTTGTGGACACCTACAACGTGCTCAAATCCGGCGTTCCCAACGCAATCAAGGTGTTTGACGAGGTTCTGAGGCCCATGGGCTACCGCCCCAAGGGTATTCGTATAGACAGCGGCGATATTGCATATCTCTCCGTCAAGGCGCGCAAAATGCTTGACGACGCGGGCTATCCCGACTGCGGCATTGTCGCCTCCAACTCCCTTGACGAATACCTCATCAGCGAACTGCTGCGCCAAGGTGCACAGCTCAACAGCTTCGGCGTGGGCGAAAACCTTATCACCGCAAAGAGCGACCCTGTTTTCGGCTGCGTGTATAAGCTTGCCGCAGCGGAGCATAACGGCGTGCTCGAGCCTGTCATCAAGATAAGCGAGAGTACCGAAAAGATAACCATCCCGGGCTTCAAGACCTTCTACCGCTTCTATTCCAACGAAAGCGGCAAGGCCATGGCGGACTACATCAGCCTTTACGACGAACCCGCGCCCGACACCTCAAAGCCTTTCACCATCTTTGACCCGGAGGACACTTGGAAGAAAAAAGAGCTTACCAACGTCACCGCAAAGCGCATGCTCGTTCCGATTTTTGAAGGCGGCAAATGCGTTTACGAAAGTCCCTCGCTTAAAGATATTAAAAAATACTGCGCCGAACAGGTCGACACCCTTTGGGATGAAGTCAAGCGTTTCAAGAACCCCCACGGCTACTATGTGGATCTTTCCCAAAAGCTTTGGAATCTGCGTAACGACCTGCTCCACAAAGCCAACTACTGAGCATATAAGCACTGCTTGAGCACGGAGTATAAAACAACCCCGTGCTCATTTTATCGAAAATTCCTTTTTTAGGCAAAACCGCCCGCACAAAAGCATTTCCCCCTATTTTCTTTTCCGAAAAAAACAAATTTTACGCACAAAAAAATCCCGCCGCGTCGGGATTTTCGGCAGAACGAGCACGGCTTTTTTAAGCCGTGCTCGTTCTGTTCTTCGCCGCCTTTATTTGAGCACCGTGCGCGGTGCTTGGTGCTCATCCCCCGCCCACCGCCGGAATTTTGAGCACCGCGCGCCAAAATCCGTGCTCAAAACCCGTTTTCGGTGCTCAAAGGTCAAGAATCGCCGCCGAAGCGGGGCTTTGCAGTCAATATGTACAAAGGCGGCGGGCGAACTTTGTTGCTTTTGCCGAATTGTTTTTTAAATATAACTGTAATATAATAAAATTAAGAAAATAATACCATCCGATTATCGGCTTTGCCGTAGAATTGTTCTCCGCAAACCGGTAAAATTATGGACTTCATGCAAACAAACGAAGATTCCTGTTGCATATAGGCAGATTTTTTCGTCTATATAAGTGAAAATAATTTCAAGGACGGTGAATTCCCATGAAAAAGGCTCTTTTTCTTTTGCTTCTGCTTCTGCTCACGCTGCTTTGCGGGTGCAGCGCGCCGATGGCGGAACCCTCCGCCCTACCCTACACGCAGCGAACTCAGCTAACCGAAAACGAACTTTGGTACCGCCTGCTTGACGAAAACGGCAATGTCGTTTCCGATATGGCGTATAACCGCATACGCCTCACGGAAAACTTTGCCGTCTGCTATTTCAAAAAGGACGGCATCGAACAGGTTCGCGTCCTCGACTATTCCGGCAAACAGCTCGGCACAGATTACGATTCCGTGAAGCAAATCAACTACAAGGACACGGCGTTCCTAGGTAAAACCTATTACGCCGCCGTGTCTGGCGGCGACGATAATCCAAGGACTTATATCCTTAACGAATACGGCGAGCCTGCTGTTGATTTGCCGTTCAACAGCTACCGTTTCAGCCCCAAAGGCAGCGACTATAACGACGGCTACGACGCACTTTATGCCACAGTTTACGGCACAAAGCTTTGCTACGAGATAGCCGACGGCGACTTTGTGTTGCGATACAGAAACATTGCCGGAGCTTTCGGGACGAGCGTGCTCGGCGCGAAGCGAACGATTTATTATCGCGACACATACGAGCCAAGCTACGGCATCAGATGGGATCCGCATTTCGAGGATATTTATTCGAGCGCCGAAATACCCTTTGAAAACAGGTTCATCCTCGGTGAAGGGAACCCGCAGGACATTTCCGAATACATGCAGACCCTTGCAGACGAAAATAAAAATGTTTTAGCGAAGTACAGCCGCATTTGGTTCAAACTTTTCTACGACGGAACGTACATCGGCGTTGCCTACGCCGCACCGGAATCCGCCGCGGAATGCACCGATTCCGATGGCAGCGCTCCCGCGCCGGGCTATGTGTTCATCGACCGGGACGGCAAAGCCGTCAGCCCGGTTTATTCGCAGCTTTCGCTGCCCGAAAACGGTGATATTTTTACGATTTCTTCGCCCGACAACGAGATAACCGCCACCACAGGCGGCAAATCGGAAGTCACCTTCTCCGCAAGCAAATACACCCTGCGTGAGCCGACGACTTTCTATCTCGGTACGGTCGAAGGAATCGAAGTTTACATGAAAATCCGTCGAACCGGCGGCACGCGCCCTGATTTAGTCTATCATTTTGACGGCGAACTTAACGAAATTGCGGAAGTGCCCGAAACGGAGTACACCATAGTCGACAAAAACGGCAAAAAGCTTATCGACCACCCGTTTTATGATTTCAACTTTTGGGAGGAAGGCATTTCCGGGCTTTTTGAAATTTATGAAACTCCGGGATTTGTCGGGTGCTACAAGGGCAACGAGTATATTTATAACTTCATTGACGGAAAATTTCAGCTTACATACTGCGGCGAAGCAGGCACATCAAAAGTATCGTATGACCCTGCCCCCGGCTATGTACACACGCGGTATACCTACGCCGCATTTGAAACCCACTATGGACTTAACGATAAAGACGGAAATGTCATTCTTGAGCCGATTTTCTCGTATATCATAAATGCACCTCTCCCCGGAAGATTTATCGCAGGCACAAATAATATCGCAAGGGAGGACGGTTATGAATGCTGCTGCACCCTTTTTGATGAGAATAGAAATGTGCTGTGTCAGTATAACAGTATCGGCTTCTATACGCTGGATGACGGCTCGTACATAGGAATAGCCTACTATGGCGGCTATGACTCTTCCGGAAATGTTCTGCGTGACAAAAACGGCGAAGTGCTAAAAATCGGTCACCGCTTCATTGATAAGGACGGAAATGAATTAAGCCCCTGCTTTAGCGCTGATGATGTTGCTTACGAGGATTTTTGGAATGATCCTATTTCTGAGCATCTAAATGAACCAATCACAATAGCCGCCGACGACGGCAGCGAGTTTTCCTTCATGCCCGCGGACTATGTAAGAAAGCCATAAAACAGCTTGAGCATGCGGTTTGAGCACAGAGCTTTTGCTCCGTGCTCATTTTTTTGCTCCCGC
>USFO01000071.1 GCA_900553955.1 uncultured Oscillospiraceae bacterium | reverse complement strand
TCTTCAACGGACAGAAAACCGCCGAGGAAGCCGCCAAAATGATTCAGAGCCGCGCCACCATCTATGTAAACGAGCAGAAGTAATTCTGCCGAAAAAAAGCCCGCCGCACGGCGGGCTTTTTTGCTTTGCAAATGGAGCGCGGACGGCGAGGAAGCCGAGATTCGCGCTCAGTCACATTAGTGTTCCGCTTCTCACTAACATAAATTTCTTAAAACTTTCTTTAGAATTTACTTTTCTCTTGCAATAATTCCGACAATTTTATATACTTATATTATAAAAGGCTCTTTGCGCTCAAAAACAGAAAGGGGGATTGATAAATGAAGGCCCATCTCAGAGTAGAGGCACTTGTTCTGGCGGTGCTTATGGCGGTTTCGCTGTTTGCCGGCTGCAATAAGAACAGGGATAAAGACATCAGCACCACCCCGACCTATATTTATAACGCCGAATATACCAAGCTTGAAATTGACGCGGAGGATTACTATGTAAGCTACACCGCGGTCAGCTCCGATGCGGTTTACCTTATCGTCAACGTCAAGGAAGGCGAGGAGGAAGTGTTCTATACCGACTGGGACGAAAACGGAAACGAAATTCAAAGCTCTCGTATGCGGAGTAAATATGTTTCCCGCCTGTTCAAAGCCGGACTGGACGGCAAAAACATCGAAATGCTTCCGAATTTTGAGCTGGACGAATCCTATAAATCCACCGATAAGGAAGACAGAAACAATTACATAAGCCAGTTCTTCACCACCAACGACGGCACTCCCGGAGTTATCCGTTCCGAAAATGTGACCGTTTATGATGTGCCGAAGAATTTTGACCCTAAAAACGACCAAAAGTGGAACTATAACAGCAATTCCACCCAGACTTATTATTACGAAACCTTTGATCAAACCGGCAAAGTCATCGATTCAAAGGTGATTGCAAAGGTTGTCAACGGCGACGGTATGGGCGCCGACTATTTTGCCATCGACAGCGAAGGCAACAATTATGTCGCCGGCGGGAACGGCATTGCGGTCTATAACTCAGACTTCAGCAAAACCCTTTATACCCCCAAAGCCGCCGAAGTGAACGTCAACGGCGTCGTTCGGTTGGCTGACGGCAGAGTCGCCGTCAGCATTTGGGGCGAAAAGAGTATGCAGTATTTCATCATCGACCTTTCAAAGGGCGAGCTTGGCAAGATAATTCCCGTTCCGGCGAACACCTATGTCGTTCTTCCCGGCTCCGCCGAATATGTGATGTATAACCGCTCCGATACCGGCATCACCGGTATAAAAGCGGACGGCACATTTGAAGAAACCGTCAACTGGATTGATTCCGATATTGAATCCGATCTGATAAACTCCGTAAATCCCCTTGAAAACGGCGATTTCATCTGCACTTGCGACGTTTACGACGACGAGGGCAAGCACACAACGGAGCTTGTTCACCTTGCAAGAGCGCCGTACAGCCCGGATACTGAGCGTCAGGTGCTTAACATGGCGTGTATGGGCATAAACTATCTGGTAAAAAATCAGGTTGTGGAGTTCAACAAGAAAAACACCAAGTATAAAATCCGCATGACGGATTATTCCCAGTATAACACCGGTGACGATTCTACCGCAGGCGTTACCAAGCTCAATACAGAGATTATCGCCGGCCACATTCCTGATATTTTCTGTATCAGCGGCAGTATGCCCATCGCTCAGTACGCCGGCAGGGGTGTGCTTGAGGATTTAACTCCGTATATGGAGAAGGACTTCGGAAAAGATGCCTTTGTGGAGGATTTCTTCAAAACACTCCGCAATGACGAGGGCAAGCTTTATGAAGCGTATGCAAGCTTCGCCATCAGCACCGCCGTCGGTCTTGAAAAGGTCGTGGGCGACGGCAGCAGCTGGACCTTCAATGATATGAAGGCCGCCATGGAAAAGCTTCAGAACGGTGCAACCGTTCTGAACGATTACTATAACCGCGAAAATGCCGTGCAGAACTTCCTCTATAACGGCACAAGCCGGTTTGTAGATTGGGAAACCGGCGAATGCACCTTTGACAGCGCCGAGTTTGTTGACCTTTTGAACTTTGTAAAGAGCTTCAAAACTCAGGAAGAAATTGATGCCCTCCGCGGCGGCGATCACAGCGGCTACGAGGAAGAATATACCAGACTGAACAGCGGTAAGCAGCTGCTTATGGAGGTATCAATCTCCGACTTTGACTATTTCCGCGCCAGCACCTTCTACACCCTTGACGGAACGCCGTCCTTCGTGGGCTATCCCGGCGCCGGCAGTGAATTTTCCGCCGCATGGGGAGTGTGCTATGCCATCTCCTCCAAAAGCGAGTACAAGGACGCCGCATGGAGCTTCGTGAAGGAAATCCTCACCGAGGATTATCAAAACGACAACATCTATAACGGTCTGCCCACCAACAAAGCGGTGTTTGAAAAGCTGCTTGCCGAATCCAAGACTCCGGAGTACATCGACCCCTCCGAAGAATCCGTTGACGGCGATTACGGCAAAATCTCCACCGGAGCCGAAGAGGAACCCGCTGAATCGGTTGACGATATCATTCGCTATTCCGACTTCAACAAAGGCTCCGTCAATGAACAGGGCTGGAAGGAAATCGCAAAAACTTTTAAGGGGTGCTATGATTCCAAGACCGGCAAGGAATGGCAGATTCCCGTATTTGCAATGACCGATGCCGAGGAGCAGGATCTGCGTGCGCTTATGAGCGGCATTACCGCCTTTGCGCGTACTGATATCAGTCTGCGCGACATCATTGACGAAGAAACCCAGGCGTTCTTCAGCGGTCAAAAATCCGCCGAGGAAACCGCAAGGATGATTCAGAGCCGCGCCACCATCTATGTAAACGAGCAGAAGTAAACAGCCCAGCTTGTCGAAAAACTTCGTTTTCCGTCAAGCTGACTTGAACAAAAACGCACCCCTGATGGGTTTCTTCCGCCCTATCTTCCTTTCCGATAACTTATAATCCTATGCACAGAAACGAGAAAGCTCTGCTGCGCAGGACTTTCTCGACAGCCTGAGCCTTCCCCTTGGGGAAGGTGGCACGGCGCGGCGCCGCACCGTGACGGATGAGGGCAGCCCGCTAAAAGCGGGCTTAACTCTGTGGCTCCCCCAGTGCAATTCTGTGCTTCGCGGCGGAGGCGAGGCGGCTACCGCCGCAAAGCCACAGATTCGCCCCGTGCCTAAACTCTACCCTCAACCCTCCATACTATTCCGCACCAAACTCATCATTCCTAACCCCTAACTCCTAATTATCAAGAAAGAAAAAATGCCAATGACCAAAGAAAAAACCTTAAAAAAGGCGCGAAACAGCGCCGCGCCGAAGCCGAAAAAGCCCATGACGGCAAAGGCTGCGGATAAAATCCGAAGCATACTGTACCTAACGCCCAGCGTAGTGGGCGTTTCGCTGTTTTTCATACTGCCGTTTTTCGTGGTGGTGTACTATTCCCTGATACGAAGTCCCATCAACCCGGAATTTGTGTTTCTTGAGAACTACAAGAACGTTCTCGGTAACTCCTCGTTCCAAACGGCGGTGAACAACACCCTTAAATTCTCCGCAATGGCAGTCCCCTTGGCGGTGATACTCTCTCTGGCGCTCGCCCTTATGCTCGAACAGAAAATCCCCATGAAAAGCCAGTTCCGCACATTCTTTTTAAGCCCGATTATGGTGCCCGTCGCCTCCGTCGTGCTTATATGGCAGGTGCTTTTCGACTATAACGGCGCGCTGAATGAGTTCGTCGCCGCATTCGGGCTTGACAAAATCGACTGGCTCAAATCCGAATACTGCCTCGGTGTTATAACGGTGCTTTATCTTTGGAAGAACCTTGGCTACAATATGATTTTGTTTATGGCGGCTTTGGCGAACGTTCCCCAGGAGCTGCTTGAGGCGGCGGACGTGGAGGGCGCTCCCGGCTGGTACAAATTCTTCGCCATAAAGCTGCGTTATCTTTCGCCCACGGTGCTTTTCGTCACCATTCTCTCCATGATAAACTCCTTTAAGGTGTTCCGGGAAATATATCTGCTCACGGGCAAATACCCATACGAGGGACTTTATATGCTCCAGCACTTTATGAACAACACCTTTGCCTCCCTTGACTACCAAAAGCTCTCCGCGGCGGCGGTGCTCATGGCAATATTCATGGTGGGACTTATAGCCTTGATGTTCAAGGCGGAGGACATTTTCGGAAAGGATGTGGAGGGCTGATGAAAGAAAAACTTCACCGCAAAAAGAAGCACACCGCCGGAAAGGTCATAGTCGTCATAGTCTGCGCCCTGTTCGCATTCCTTTTTATTATGCCCACGGTGCTCACCATAACGAACTCCTTTATGGAGCAGAGCGAAATCAACTCCAACTACGGCAAAATCTTTCAGAACTTCACCGGCGGCAGCAAAACCTATATCTCCGATAAGGTCACGCTGAAATTCATACCGGATAAGGTCAGCCTTTCCCAGTACATAACCGCCCTTATCAAAAGCCCGGATTACCTGTTCAAATTCTGGAACTCCGTAATCCTCGTGGTGCCCATAGTCATCTTTCAGGTAGCGACTGCGGCGCTCGCCGCCTACGGCTTTACCCGCTGGCGGAGCAAATTCCGCAGCTTTATGTTCTTCTTCTATGTTATCCTGATGCTTATGCCATATCAGGTGACATTGGTTCCGAACTACTTGGTAAGCGACTGGTTCGGAATACTCAATACCCGCTGGGCGATAATCTTCCCCGGAATGTTCGCCCCGTTCTCGGTATTTTTGCTTACCAAATTCATGCGGCGAATACCCGTTTCTCTTATCGAAGCGGCGAAGCTTGACGGCGCGGGAGAATGGCAGATTTTCACCCGAATATGCCTGCCCCAGTGCCGCAGCGCCCTTTACTCCATAGCGATGCTCGTTTTCATCGACTACTGGAACATGGTGGAGCAGCCCATAATCCTGCTCCCGGACGCCGATAAACAGCCGCTTTCGGTGTATCTTTCCACAATCAATGCCGGCGAGGTGGGCGTAGCCTTCGCCGTAGCGACAATTTATATGATTCCGACCCTTTTGCTCTTCCTCCACGGCGAAGAATACCTCGTTGAGGGAATTGCACATCAAGGCTCGGTGAAAGGATAATTACTATGGCAGAAGAAAAAGTTAAAAAAAGAGAATGGGTCAAGAACGCCGCGATAATCTTCCTGAGCATTATGCTGGTGCTTACCTTTTTCTCGAACACATTCCTGCTCCGCTCCCTGCCGGAGGTTTCCACCCAGTCCGTTTCTTCGGGAACGATAAACACCAAAATCCGCGGCAGCGGCACCGTCGCCGCCAACCAGACCTACAACGTCACCCTTGAACAAAACCGCAAGGTGGACTCCATCCTTGTGAAGGTCGGTCAAAAGGTGAACGCCGGCGACGTGCTTTTCACCCTCCAAGAGGGCGACAGCAAGGAGCTGGAGGAGGCGAAAAACAACCTTTCCGCAGCGGAAACCGCCTACCAAATCAAGCTGCTTGAGGCTATGAAGGATACAGGAAGCAGCGGCTCCGCCTCCGCCGCAAAGGATGCCTATAACACATGGAAAGCGGCAAAGGACAACGCCTCCGACATCTATGTGGGACTTAAAGCCGTAAATAACGCAAAATCCGCCCTTTCCGCCGCACAGTCCACCCGTGACGAAGCGAAACAGCACCTTGTAATCCTTGCAGGCGGCGAAGATAAGCTTGCAAGCATAGTAAATCTTAAAGAGCTGCTTGCCGAGGCGGAGCGGAACCTCAGAACCGCCGAGCAGGAGGTGGCGAAAGCCGCCGCAGACCCGGATTATACCAATCCGGAAAGCCCCAACCACGGAGCCGCCGAGGCGAGATACCTTGATGCGGTTGCCACCCGCGATGCATGGAACGCCGCCGCCAGCGACTACCGTGTAAAGCTTGAAGCATACAATATTCCCGAAACGGAATACAATGTTCTTTACGATAAATATGTAAATGCGGAGAAAGCTGTCGCCGCCGCACAGAGCAGCTATGACAGCACCGTGGCAAAATACGGCGAGCTTACCGAGGAAAGCTACAAGCAGGCAAACGAAGCCGCCAACGCTGCGGGCAAAGCATACGATTCCGCCATGGAAGCCCTCCGCACCGAGCAGAACAACAAGGAAATTCAGAATAAAATAGACGCTCTTAACAACAGCCAAGAGCAGAAGAACCTCGAAAAGCTTCGCAAGCAGGTTGAAGACCTCTCCGGCAACAACGGCGGCAACGAGGTCACCGCAAAGGTAGGCGGAACCATAAGCGAAATCAACGTAAAGGCGGGAAGCGAAGCTCCCGCACAGGACACCCTTATGGTTATCGAGCTTACCGACAGGGGCTACACCGTGAGCATAACCGCAACGGCGGAGCAGGCGAAAAAGGTCTCCGTGGGCGATACTGCGGAGGTTTCCGCCTATTGGTGGGGCAGTGAAATCAAGGCCACCCTTGAAAGCATTAAAAACGACCCCTCCTCCGGCGGCAAAAACAAGCTGCTTGTGTTCACCCTCTCCGGCGACGTTGAACCGGGACAGAACGTGAACCTCTCCATCGGTCAAAAGAGCCAGAACTATGACTCAATCGTTCCCAAGAGCGCCGTTCGAAGCGACACCAACGGCAAATTCGTATTGGTGCTCACTCAAAAGTCAAGCCCCATAGGAAACCGCTATGTGGCGACCCGCGTTGATGTTAAAGTCCTTGCGGAGGACGATGTTTCCGCCGCCGTAACCGGCCTGAGCTATGGCGACTATGTAATAACCACTTCCAGCAAACCCATCGAGGCGGGCACACTCGTCCGTATGGCGGAGGGAGCGTAATAACGTGAAAAAAGCTATGGATTGGCTTAAAAAGCATAAGCTTCCGGTGGCTCTTAACCTTGTGCTGATAATTTTGGCGGGGGTGTGCTTCGGCTTTTGCATAAAGATGAAGAACACCCTGCCCTACACGAAGGCGGCGGAAAACTGGGCGGGAAAATCCGGCGAACGCTTCGCCTATATTTCCTGCTTTATGCCGGAAACGGCGCGCACCGACCAGCAGAGCGTGTATTCCTTCAAAAGCACAATGGAGCAGAAGCTCATCGAAAACTCCATGGAGGCGGAAGAAGACCGCACACTGTGGACATATGCCTATTGCGGCAACGCCGCCCTTAACGTGACCACGGACAAAGGCTCCGCCACGGTGGAGGCCCTTGGCGTGGGCGGAGATTTCTTCTTCTTCCACCCCATGCTCCTGCGCAGCGGCAACTACATAGCCGAAAGTGACCTGATGCACGACGGCGTGGTTATCGACAGGGAGCTTGCGTGGAAGCTTTTCGGCGCTATCGAAGTGAACGGCATGGAGCTTGAAATTGCCGGGCGAAAATTTTATGTTGCGGGCGTTGTGGAGCGGGACTCCGACTTCGCCAGCAAGGAGGCTTACGGCGCGGATATAGGGCTTTATATGGCGTATGACGTGTTCAACGAGATAACCGACAAGGAAATTAACTGCTACGAGCTTGTTTTTCCGAACCCCGTTACCAACTTCGCTTTGAATTTGGTTAAGGAAAATTTCGGCAACAAGGAAACCACCGTTTTCGTGGACGAAGGCTCACGCTACGGCGTGAGCAATCTGTGGAGCGTGGTCAAGGACTACGGCAAGCGCAGTATGCGAACCGACGGCGTGATTTTCCCATACTGGGAGAACGCCGCCCGCCTTACCGAAGACTACGCCGCCCTTTGCATGGTGCTTTGCTTCCTGTTTCTTGCGGTTCCGGCGGGCTTCGCGGCGGTGATCGCCTGCAAATATGCCAAAAAGGGCGCAGCGTTGGCGTGGCAAAAGACGGAGAAGCTTTCCGTCAAGTTCTACGACAGTGTGAACGATAAGCTCTATGCCAAGGAACAGCACGCCAAGGTGCTTGAGCGGCAGGCCGCGGAGGAAAAACGCGCCGCCGAGCGCGCCGCGGAAAGCTCCGAGGATTACGAGCCAGATGAACTCGATGACTGATAAAAAAATCCCCCGCCGGGGGATTTTTTTAATGCTCGGCGGTAACCTCTGCGCTCCGCACGGAGCTGCCACAGCCTTCCCCAAAGGGGAAGGTGGCGCGGTGCGGTGCTGCGCCGCACCATGACGGATGAGGGCAGCCCGCTAAAGCGGGCTTAACTGTGGTACGCACAGCGGCAATATCTGTGCTCTGCGGCGGAGCCGCCCTTGCCTTCCCCCTTGGGGAAGGTGGCGCGGTGCGGCGCTGCGCCGTGACGGATGAGGGCAGCCCGCCCCCGGCGGGCTTAACCGCGGTACGCACCGCGGCAATATCTGTGCTCTGCGGCGGTAGCCGCTTGCACCGCACCAACCACGGCTCAGCCGCCTTGATAAGTATGCGCCTTTTGTCGAGTTATCAAAATAATAACCTCGGCTGGCACGAAGTGCCTTTGGCGGTCGGGCATCCGAGGGATACTGAAAAACCGCCCGGGACCCCGTCGGGGAGGCGGTTGAGATTAGAAATCGCCAAGTCTCCGGTGGAGCGTTTATTCCCCCCTTCGGGGGGAGTCTCACGCGGGAGCGTG
>USFO01000070.1 GCA_900553955.1 uncultured Oscillospiraceae bacterium | reverse complement strand
TGCCCCCAGTGCGGCGACCCCTTTGACGAAAACGATATTAAATAACGGATAACGGGTTTTTCCGAAAACTGTGTTTTTCGACAAGCTGACGGCTTCGTTCCCCGGGACGGAGCCGCCGTTTTAACAGGAGAATTATCATGCTCAAAAAAATTCTGAAGGTGCTCGGCGTGCTCATCGCCGCCGTGCTCGTTTTCGCCGTCGTGCTCATCGGCTGGCTTTCCGTCACCGAGTACAAGCCCGCCGCCGTCGAGGAGGCGAAAACCTATGATTTCGAGGCGGCAAAGTCCCTCTCCAAGGAGGAAAATATAAAGCTGCTCAGCTTCAACACCGGCTATGCGGGGCTTGGCGAGGAGGCAGATTTCTTCATGGACGGCGGTAAAAACACCACCACCGGCGACGAATCCACCGTTCGCAAAAACCTTGACGGAATGAGCGAAATTATCGCTTCCTCCGGTGCCGACATCTGCCTTTTACAGGAGGTTGACGCCGATTCCAAGCGTTCCTACGGCATTGACCAGCGGGAATACTACCTCTCCGGCGCAGAGCGCCCCGCCGCCTACGCCCTGAACTATTCCTGCGCCTACGTTCCGTTCCCCCTGCCCACCATCGGCAAGGTGCACAGCGGCCTTATGACGATTTCCGACTACGAAATCGCCGCTTCGGAGCGTGTTTCCCTCCCCTGCCCCTTTAGCTGGCCGGTTCGTGTGGCGAACCTCAAGCGCTGCCTGCTTGTCAGCTACTGTGACATTGAGGGAACCGACGCCAAGCTCGTTATAGTGAACCTGCACCTTGAAGCCTACGACGACGGCGAGGGCAAGGCCGCCCAAACAAAAATGCTTCGTGAATTTTTGCAGGCGGAATACGAAAAGGGCAACTATGTAATCGCCGGCGGCGACTTCAATCAGACCTTCCCCGGCACCCTTGAAAAATATCCGGTGAAGGATCCCTCCCTGTGGGTTCCCGGCGTTTTGGAGCAGGAGCTTCTGCCCGAGGGCTGGAGCTTCGCGTATGACGACTCCGTGCCGTCCTGCCGCCTGAACAATCAGCCCTATGACGCGAATGACGAAGCCACGCAGCACTATCTCATTGACGGATTTATCATCTCCCCCAATGTGGAGCTTCTCTCCGTGAACACCCTTGATAAGGGCTTCGTCTTCTCCGACCACAACCCGGTCGAAATGAACGTAAAGCTGAAATAATGAGCCTTCGTGCTCAAAAGCCCCTTCGTGCTCAAATGAGCACGAAGGGGCTTTTTAATTTACAATGCATAATGCGCGGGAACCTGCTCACCGAGTAAGCCGCGGTTTCACGCTGCTCACCGAGTGAGATGGAGCGCATTTCTCGGCTCCCCTGTGTAAGGGGAGCCGAGGCGGCTCTGCCGCAGTCCACAGATTTCCAAAAGTGCGTACCGCAGTTAAGCCCGCCGATAGCGGGCTGCCCTCATCCGTCACGGTGCGGTGCAGCGCCGCACCGTGCCACCTTCCCCAAGGGGAAGGCAAGGGCGGCTCCGCCTCAGAGCAAATAATTTGCAAAAGTGCGCTCCGTAGAGCCGTGATCGGCTCGGCGGTTTGCTCCGCCGCGCTTCATTCCTTGCTCAGCTGATACGCCGTGAAATCCTTGTCTACATCGATAACGGCGAAGCAGGTAGGATCCGCGGCGTGGATTTTCTCCGCGATTTTGCCCGCAAGCTCGCTGTCGGAGAGCTTGCAGTCCATTGGCGAAACAATATCGAAAATAAGGTTCGTATGAGTGGGGCCGCTCACCACGCGGAAATCGTGGAAGGTCACCTCCGGGTTCACTTCTTTGATAATCTCCCCCACCCTTTGCCGAAGCTGCGCCGTATGCTCGTCACGCAGGTCGATGGGGTCCATGTGGATGGTCACAAGGCAGCCCAGCTCCTTGGCAATTTCGTGCTCGGCGTTGTCAATGCTGTCGTGAATGGCAACAATGTCGCCGTCGGAGGGAACCTCCGCGTGCAGGGACACAAAGGTTCGCCCCGGACCGTAGTTGTGAACTATCATATCATGAACGCCGATTATATCCTCGTGGGCGAGCACCATTTGCTCAACCTGCTTCACAAATTCCGGAGAGGGCGGCGCACCCAAAAGCAGGTCGATGGTTTCCTTTGCGGTTTTAATGCCCGTCACCATAATGAACGCCGCCACCACAAGACCCATCCAGCCGTCAAGGGAAAGCTCGGTGAACATGGCAATAACCGCGCAAAGGAGCACCGCTCCGGTGGAAACGGCGTCGGAAATGCTGTCCATGGCGGTGGCACGCATGGTTTCCGACTCAATTTTCTTGCCGATTGCTCTGTTGTAGAGGAACATATAGAGCTTCACCGCCACGGAAATTCCCAAAACGGCGAAGGTCAGCGCGGAATATTCCACCGCCTTCGGCGAAAGAATTTTCTCAAAGGAGCTTTTGCCCAGCTCAAAGCCCATAAGAATGATAATTACGGAAATGAACAGGCTTGCAACATACTCTATTCTGCCGTGCCCGAAGGGGTGCTGCGGGTCGGGCTTGTGGGAGGCAAGGCGGAAGCCGATAAGGCTTATCACCGAGGAGCCTGCGTCCGACAGGTTGTTGAATGCGTCCGCAGTCACCGCCACGGAGCCGCTCAGGGTTCCGGCGACAAGCTTCCCCACAAACAGAATAATGTTCAGCGCAATACCCACGCCCCCGCAAAGGCAGCCGTATTCGGTGCGAACCTTTGGGGCATCGGTGTTTTGGGCGTTCTTTATAAAAATTTTGGCAAGCAGGTTTATCATATTTTTTTCTCCGAATTATATTTTGAAAAAACGCGGCGCAAGCCGCATTTGTATAAATAAAAGAGCCGCCTCTTTGCTTGCAAAGAGGCGAAGTCATTTTTTATCTGTATCTTGCGTTCCCGCGGGAAAAATCCGCCTCGACCTCGGCGCAGCGTTCGTCGTATTCGTCCCGCTCCATCATACCCGCGTCATAGAGGCTTTTAAGCTGGTCAAGACGGCGGCGGCGCTCTGTGGCCGCATCGGTGGTTATATGTATGGAGTCAACCTCGCGGTTATATGTGCGGCTCTTGCCGCCATGCTGCTGTGGCTTGCCCGCGCCCGCAGCTTTATTTTTAAGCTCCCTCACCACCGGCACCACCACAAGAAAAATTCCGAAAACGATTATCATAGGCATAAAAATAGGAATCAGGTCGTTCAAGAGTCCGCCTCCTTTTCATATCTTTTAGTTTATTATATCATTAAAAAGGCGGTTTGACTACACAAACAGCGCATTTTGCGGCATATTTTTTTACGACGAACGCTTTTTCCCCCGAAACGAGAAATTTCTTTCAAAAACCCTTGTCAAAAATTTTGCTTTGTGATATAATATAAACCTGTTTGGGGGCGTAGCTCACCTGGGAGAGCGCGACATTCGCATTGTCGAGGTAACCGGTTCAAGTCCGGCCGTCTCCACCATCCAAAAAGCCTTGAAGCCATGCGGCTTCGGGGCTTTTTTCTTTTGCAAAAAGGGGAACGGTTTTTGCGGCTCTTCTAACACTTTTTCTAACACTTTTATGGGGAATGAGCGACATTCTGTCAAAAGAAAATCCCCGCTCCAAAAGGAGCGGGGACTTTTAGCTTACTCGCACGAAAGAAACCGCATTCCGCCGTTTGACGTGTCCACGGTCAAAACTCGGCTTACCGGGGTGTTATCCGCGACTTTCAGGCCGAAATAAATCTTCATTTCGTCGCCATTATAGTCGGTTTTGGTTATGGTGTATTCCGTTGACGCTAAATCGTAAAGCGCCGTCGGCGTAACATATGCTTTTTCCTCTGCGTTATAGGTTTCGGATTCCCTCAAATGCTCCGGCGCAAGACCAAAGTAGTCGTAAATGAGCTTTTCAAACTCATCTTCCGGGAAATAAAGCCCATCCTTGCCGTCCCTTCTATAATCCGAAACATTTACGCTATCCCGGACGCGGTAGCCGAACCACATAACAAGCCAATCCACTCTAAGATCTTTCGCATTATTCCATGTTCCGTGAAGCAGCATTTCTGCGCCGTATTCTTCCAAAACGGTTTCGGGGTCTGCCGAGGAAACATTTTCCCGCTCAAATTCGCTCTCCGCATTTTTATATGCTTGGTAAGCAGGCGATACATCGACGGGATAATACGTCCTGCTGCTTTCTTTCTCTTGTGAATAAATCATATCCAAATATATTTTGCAGAACGGTTCTTCATCTTCCGCCGATTTGTAAAATTGCATAACGTTGCTGGAAAGCTCGATTCCCAAAAGAATTTCATTGCTTGTTAAAAAGCGCTCTATCGGGTAAACTTTCATATCCGACAGGGAAGAAATGAGATTATTTATCTGTTCCGGCTCTGTAAAATATTTGCCGGAACCTATTTCGGATACAACGTAGTAAACTTTCTTTGCAGATGCTATGTTTTTGGGTATAAATTCGTAAACGTCAATGGGAATAAAGGCAGATTCCGGATAGCCGTCTTCTGCGTGGGGGAAAAATTCGCAAAAACTCTCGCCCTCGAATTTTTCAAATGTTCTATGTGAGATAATCTCAAATGAATAATGGCTTCCGGAAAGAATTTTAACGGTATAAAATTCCGCCGGTTCGTCATTGCGGCTTAATTTGAAAGTGGCAATATCCTCGTAAAGCGCACAGATTTCGCATTGCGCGTCCGCCAAGTCCGCCGCTTCTGCCATGGCTTTTGCGCCTTCCGCAGAAATGCAAAAATCCCGAATGCTTTCATATTCGGCAGCAGAAAGGGGTTCCGAGGGGCTTTGCATTTGAATATTATTCCCACCAAAAGAGCATGAAGAAAAAATCAGAATAGCGACCAGAAAGATAATTGCTTTTTTCACCGTTTCCCATTCCTTTCAATGCGGTCTTTCCTTTATAAGAAAGACCGTTTATTTGAGTACAGCATATCAAAGCAGCCTCTAATTGTCAAATATAAATTTTGTTTACATTATATAAATAGCGGCGGCAGAAATCTTCTGCCGCCGCCTTCGTAAAAACAGCCTTATCTCAAAATGATATACGCCATGTACGCCGCGTAGACCAGCACGCAGAGCGCGCCCTCGCCGCGGGAGGTTTTGTCCTTGGAGCGGCAGAGGAAATACATCATCAGGGTCACGCCTATAAGAATTGCCGTGTCGATGAAAAGCTCCGGCGCAACGTTGATGGTGCTGAGCGCCGAGGCAGAACCGAGGATGAACAGAATGTTGAAGATGTTCGAACCGACCACATTGCCGAGGGCAAGACCGCTGTCGCCCTTTCTTGCGGCAACAATGGAGGTAACAAGCTCCGGCAGGGAGGTTCCCACGGCAACTATGGTAAGCCCGATAAGGGCTTCGCTCATGCCGAACGCCGCCGCAATATCGCAGGCGGAATCCACCACCAAATCGCCGCCCACGATAATCGCCGCCAGTCCGCCGGCTATGCAGAGCACGCTCTTGAGGGGGGACATGGTTTTCACCTCGTCGCCGGTATCGCGCTTTTTAAGCGCGTCAACAACGAGCACCGCTATGTAAGTCACCATTCCGCAGATGAGCAGCACGCCCTCAATGCGGGAAATTTTCATATCAAGCATCATTATGAGGGTGGCTGCCGCCGCACCGAGACTCCACCAAATATCCCGCTTCATAATGATTTTTTCCGTGGTCATGGGGCAGATTATGGCAGAAACGCCCACCACAATAAGCAGATTGAAAATGTTCGAGCCGATAACGTTGCTCAAGGCTATGTCGCTGCTGCCGGAAAGCCCCGCGGAAATGCTCACCGCCGCCTCCGGAGCGCTGGTACCCATGGCGACTATGGTAAGCCCGATAATCACCGACGGCACCTTGAGCAGCTTCGCCACGGACGAAGCGCCGTCCACGAAGAAATCCGCGCCCTTAATCAGCAGAACAAAGCCAACAACAAGCAAAATGTACATCATAAAAATAGCCTCCGTTTTCCGCACGGAGGCAAAAAAAGACAAGGCTCTTCCTACTTCCGCTACGGTAAGTATTGAAAAGTCTTGTTGTCAAATACATTATCCGGCCTTTCGGCGTGCTGACGAATAACATAACGCCCCGAAGCCGTTTCGGCGCGCCAACTACTCCCTTTCTGGTAAGGTATAATAACACTTGAAGCAAAAAATGTCAACATACTTTGCGAACTTTTTCGCGATTTTTTAATAGTTGCAAAGAATGCGCTTTTTGTGTTAGAATAATATATTAAATAACTTCTTTCGGGGATAAATCATGTCAAAGCTTTCAAATAAAAAGTGGTTTCGGGCGCTGTTTCGGCGCAGAATATTCATTGCGCTGCTTTTGGTAGCGCAGGCGGTCTTTCTTTACTTCCTTATCGAAAGCGGCAGCCGCCTTTCCGGCGCAATCAGCGTCATTCTGACGCTGATAAGCTTTTTCGCGGTACTCTATATTATCCGCAAGCGAGATAAGGGCGCGTACAAGCTGATGTGGGTGATTCTGATACTCACCGTGCCGATTTTCGGTGGGCTGTTCTACCTGATGACTCAAACACAGACCTCGCACCCGAACTTCAAGGCCAGCGGCGAGCTTGGTCAAAAGAAAGCAGAGCGCCTGCTTTTCGCCGAAGACTGCGGCTATAAAGCCGCAGTGGCGGCGCTGCCGGAGCACGCACCGCAGATACGCTACCTCAGCGATTTTGCGAAGTTCCCCATCTACACCGGCAGCAGCACAAAGTATCTTTCGCCCGGCGAGGAAATGTTTGCGGCGCTTTTGGCGGAGCTTGAGAAGGCGGAGCACTATATTTTCCTTGAATATTTCATCATACAAGAGGGCGAAATGTGGAACGCCATTCTGGAAATTCTAAAGCGCAAAGCCGCCGCAGGCGTCACCGTGCGGGTTATGTACGATGATTTCGGCTGCTTTTTCCTGCTGCCCGGCGATTACCCCGCGCAGCTCAAAAAATTTGGCATAGAATGTATGGTTTTCAATCCCTTCCGGCCGCTGCTCACGGTGGTGCAGAACAACCGCGACCACCGCAAAATCGCCTCCATCGACGGCAAAACCGTGTTCACCGGCGGCATAAACCTTGCGGACGAGTACATCAATGCCTATGAAAAACACGGTCACTGGAAGGATTCCGCCGTGATGATTAAGGGCGCGGCGGCGTGGAGCTTCACGGTGATGTTCCTGCAAATGTGGGAAATGTGCACCGGAATCAACGAGGATTATAAGAAATTTCTTCCAAGCGGTGTGTCCGTCACGAGCGACGGCTTTGTTCAGCCCTATGCGGACAGCCCCATGGATCACGAAAACGTGGGCGAACATGTCTACATTCAGATCATAAATACCGCAAAGGACTATGTTTACATCGCAACGCCGTACCTAATTATCGATGACAGCATGCTTTCTGCGCTGGTTCTGGCGGCAAAAAGCGGCGTTGACGTGCGAATCATCACGCCGCACATTTGGGACAAGCGCTTTGTACACATGACCACGCGCTCCTACTATCGGGAGCTGATTTCCGCTGGGGTGAAAATTTACGAGTACACAAAGGGCTTTATCCACGCAAAGAATTTTGTTTCCGATGACTGTGTTGCCACCGTCGGCACTACAAACATGGACTACCGCAGCCTTTATCTGCACTTTGAATGCGGCGTGATTATGTACGAAAGCTCCGCTGTTGCCGAGGTTAAAGAAGATTTTCTTCGCACGCTTTGTGAATGCCATGAAGTGAGCATGAAGGACTGCAAGGTGAACTTTTTCACCGAGCTTTTGCAGGACTCCCTGAGATTGATTGCTCCGCTGATGTAAGAACGGCGCTAAACGCGGCTGCTAAATGGCACTTGTGACAGACGAGCACCATGGCAACCGAACGCGAATCTTGGCTTTCCTTCTTTAAAATAAGAGCTGTCGCGTCCAAAGGATTTTGAGGCATGACTGAGAGGATTTATCAGCGCCTTTATGTCGGTAATTTAATTCGTTCAATATCTCCACGGTAAGGCAGACAAAAATTCTCTCCGTCTTTTGTTGCCGTGAGTGCCGTGAATTTAGTGCGGCAGCACTTCCAAAAAGCGCATCTCTTTTCTTCGCTCCGTTTTTGGCCTGAATAGCATAAAAAATCCCGCCGAAAGGCGGGATTTTCTTTGTTCATTTCATATTGCCGCGGCTCATTTTCCCTGACCGTAATGCTTGCATACGGTTTCAAGCATTTCGGTGATGACCTCTTGCGAGAGCGGCTGCGGATTTCCGATGCAGCGCGCCATGTAATAAATGCGTGCAGTCATTTCAAGCACGGTGCAGGTTTTGAATGCGGCATCCATATCCTTGCCGACGCAAACCGCACCGTGGTTTGCCATAAGGCAGGCGGCGCCGCTGCCAAGCGCCTTGGTCACGTTGTCTGCAAGCTCCTGCGTGCCGGGAATGGCGTATTTCGCCACACGCACGGCACCGCCCATGGTCTGCGCCGCCTCGTCTATAACAGGCGGAATATCCTCGTGCAATGCGCCGAACACCTGCGAATAAATCGGGTGAGTATGTATTATAGCATTCACATCCGGACGGTTTTTCATAATCTCAAGGTGCATAGCGTACTCGATTGTGGGCTTGCGCTCCCCCTCGACGCGGTTTCCGTCTGCGTCGAGCACCACCACATCCTCCTCGGAAATGGTATTGTACGGCATGGCGGAGGGAGTCAGATATATGTACCCGGTTTTCGGGTCGCGCAGGCTGAGATTGCCCCATGTTTCCACCGTAAGCCCGGATTCGAGCATCCTTTTGCCGGAATCTATAAGAAGCTGCTTGTAATTCATAAATAACGCCTCCGTTATAATAGCTTTCTCCCCCTATTTTATCACTGTACAAAGCAAAAATAAACAGGGTGAAGCAATTTTTTCTGCTTGAGCACCGTTTACCGAACAATACTTACCCCTTTTCTTTTGTAACCAAAAGAAAAGCCGTAAGACGGTAAAAGAA
>USFO01000069.1 GCA_900553955.1 uncultured Oscillospiraceae bacterium | reverse complement strand
TGCCGCTTGTGGAACGTTCGGGTGAGCTTTATATAATGAATCCGGGCAGCTGCTCGCGCCCGCGAAGCGGCGCACCCAGCTATGGCGTCATAGATTTTACCGACAGCGGAATCTTTATGTACACGACAAACATATGAAAATTTTATAGCAAAAAAGGAAGCGCCCTCTGCCATCCGGCAGAGGGCGCTTCCGCAATATAATTGGAAAGGAGTAAAGGTGTTGTCAATTATTATGACTGAACGCCGGGTGTCCAAGCGCCCTGAATGCCGCTAAACTTCTTTGCGAGGTACTCCCAAGTTCTAAATTTGTATCCAACTTGGCATATGCCGGTCCAGTTTGCATCATACACGTAGATACCGGTATTTGCAGAATCAGTTCCGGCAGTGATTATAGAATGGTATCCACCGGAGCGATTCTTGAGGCGGACATCAGTTCCACTTGGGAGATTTTCAAAAAATGCTTTCATTTTAGCGGCTCCGTCGGCTTCTTTACTTATTGTTGTATAACCAACTGTGCTTACTGAATAAGCATTGCCAATGTCATGCATGGTACCTAAATTATAGATATAATCAGCGAAGGCTTTGCACTGAATAGAGGAGGTTCCTTCATATGCTTTGCAATTTCCTGCAGCACCGCTTTGCTTATGTGAACAATGGGTGGTTGAATAACCTGATCTATATCTACATGGATTATCCTCAAAAGTATGGCAAGTGCAAGCTTTGCCGTTAACGGTGAAGTACGAACCCGCCGGATACTGGTCAAGAGGAAAGACCCTAACTAATCACTGAGCTGATGCGGCGTTTTCGTCAGGTTCTATCCAGTAGGAGTCAAGTTTCATGTTTGCTACTAATTCCTCATCATCCAAGAGGGATTGGGCTTGTTCTTCAGGGAGAAATGCAACATATTCGTTGAATTTGCGAATAGATTCAAGGCTTGAACCTTCGGGAATTTCTTCAGATGCATAAGTTGCAGAGCCAAAGACGGTTGTAGCGACCAGAAGTGCAGAGATAGCGGATAGAAGAATCTTTCTAGTTGTTTTCATTGTTATTAATGTCCTTTCTTTTTAGTAAATTGATTTTAGGATTTATAGGAGGTAATATATTTAATAAAACCATCACCTTTCAATATCGTTATTTTTTAATATACCTTTAATATCTTTATATCATCATAGCTAAAAAATTCGCCGAGTGCAGAAGGGTCACTGACAGGTTCATCAGAATTTACACCGGAAGCACTCACAGAAATAGAATCAAATGTTATTTCGGCTTCAATGAAATTTGAAGATTCTGCGCAGATTTCATCAATAGAAGGAAAATATCTTCCGCCATCTTCGCCGCCGTCGGCAAGAGCAAGAAACATTTCAAACGGCTGAACACGCGCTTCTGTGCCGTCCGGCAGATTGAGATGCGTGCGGGATTCATAATATTTTTCAGAATCCTCATTGCGTTCGCATATCAAGAAAAGATTGTCGCCTACATCGCTGTAATATGGGTAGAAAACTACATATCCGAAGCTGTCGGTTGTAATTATGCCTTTTACAATAAGCTTGGAATCGATTTGCGGAGTTATAACATAAGAGCTGTCGGTGCAAATGGCGGCGGGACTTTTGTTAAAGTATGAGTAGCCTATAAAATAATTACTGGTCGTAGGAGCGACCTCACCGCCAAAAATAATTTCACCGCCGCGAAGCTTTGTGTATCCGGGAGAATCGAAATTCCACACAGTGGCGTAATTCACGGTGAAATTTTGTATGTCGCTGCCACCAAGGTCGAAAGGCTCGCCGGAAAGGTCTTTGTACGCTGACCACCTGCTCGTAAATTCCGCAAGGGAGTTGCGAACCTCGGCGGAGACAGTGACCGCGCTCGCGAAAACGATTACGGCGGCAAGCACCAAAAGCGCCACGCGGTCGGTGACTTTTTTCGCTACGCGAAAGGCCGCGGCAAGATTTTTGCTGCGGTGCAGCTTGCGGTAAATTTTATTTATGGGCGAAAGGTTTTCGGGCTTTTCGGAGGAGGATTTCATCTCTTCCAGCAATTTTTCGCTTTCTTTTTCACAGTAAACCGCCATTATGTTGCGAAAAAAGCTGTCTTCCAGATCTTCGTACAGGCTTTTTTGAGAAAAAGTGCGTCCGGAATCGGGCATAATCAACACTCCTTTTGTAAAAGTTTGTATGCGCGGCGGCGCGCCCGAGAAATGGCGGCTCGCACGCTGTCGGTAGTGAGGTGGAATTGCGAAGCAATTTCCTCGTCGGTTTTGTCGAGCAGATATCTCGCTTCAAGCAGCAGGCGGTCGCGTTCGGAAAGCTTCTGAACTTCCTCGGCAACCCCCTCGAAAAGTTCCTTGCGAAGGTAAATTTCCTCCGGCTGCGGCGAAAAATCCGCAATGTCGGTGGTGACGGCGTCATCGTCAAGGCTGAACGCAAAGTGCCGGCCTTGGCGGGCAAGCTCCCGCTGAAAATCGACCGCGGTGTTCCGCAGAATCACCATCAAGAAATAGGGCTGCTTTTGCGGGACTATTCGCATAATGCGCGGGGCGCTTTTTACAATACGCAAAAACGCTTCTTGAACGATTTCCTCGGCAATTCCGCGGTCGGAAACCATGGCAAGCGCCTTCGCAAGCATCGGCGAATAAAATCGCGTGTACAGCCCGGTTACAAATTCCCGTTCGTAGTCATCGGGAATAGAAGCAATAAAAATCGGCAGCATAGTTACCCTCCTTTGCTTTGTTTTATGGTACCATATCCCAAAAGCTTTGTGCTTCTATATTATAAAACGAAAAAAGTTAAATTTTGAAGCAGGTTTCCAAAATTTTTTTGAAAATTCGGCATAGTGCACAAAAATTGAGCGTGGAATTTATACAGGGTGATGAGGGAAGGGGTAGCCGTCATCTCCGAAAAAGTTCCACAAGGAATAAAAGCGAAGCTCTACGCATAAAATGCACAAGAAAAACCAAAAGGAGAGGAATTTTTATGGAGCTTGACATAACAAAATGCAGCGTTGTCTGCTGCGGCACTCCCGAGGAAAAGAAGGCTGTTCTTCCGGTTGAATGTTCAATGATACTGCCGGATTATTACCCCGACGTTATGAAGATACTGCGGTACTCCGCAAAGGCGGTAACTGCGCCTGTTGTGTCGGATGAATCCGGAGAAACGGTTTCAGGAAACGTCAGTATAGAAGTTAACTATGTTTCGGAAGAAGGCGAATTCTGCCTTTGCGGTCAGGTGCAGCCGTTCAGCCACATGTTCGTCGGCGAAGGCAGCGTTGCCGCTGCGGAGGCGGAGGCAGTGCCCGGAGAGGTAAGCTGCCGGGCAGTGAACCAAAGGCGCATTGATGTTCACACAAGCCTGGAGCTTACCCTGCGCACCGTTTCGGCACAGCCGCGGGATTTTATAAGCTGCGCGGAGGGCGCGGTGTGCAAAAGCAGTTCCGAAAATGTGACGGTGATTGCGGGCGAATACTATAAGAGCTTCACCCTTGACGAGGAGCAGGAAACCGGCTATAACAAGCCCCCGCTGGGGAGGATTATCCGTAGCAGCGCCGCGGCAAAGGCGGAGGAATGTCATGTCATCGAGGACAAAATTGTAATTAAGGGGAACGTGCGGGTAAAAATGCTTTGGACGCCGGAGAGGGAAGAGCCTTCTGCGCCGGAGGAATACTGCACATCCTGCTTTGACTTCCCGGTGAGCAGGATTATCGATGCGCCGGGAGTAGGCGGCGATGACACCTGCGACGCACGGCTTTGCGCGGATTTTCCGGAAATTACGGCTGGCGAGGACGGTAGCATGGTCAAAATCAAGGTGCGAGTTGGCGCATTCGCAAGGGTTTATCGAACCGTCGGGGCGAATCTTGTAACGGATATGTTCTGTGAAAAGTACGAAAGCGACGCCGACTGCGCCGCCGCGGAGATAATCGGCGGCGCGTTTCCGGTGGAGTTCAGCGACGGCTTGCGCGAACGCATAGACTTGCCGGAGGGCGGCGAGATAATCGACTGCTGGACGGAGCCTATGCCAAATCCAAAGCTTTCTGCCGAAGGGAAAATCTGCTTTGGTGCAAAAATCTGCGTTTTCGTGAAAAACGCAGACGGCGACATTGCATATTACGAAAAATCGGTGGAGCAGGAAGTTGCTCCTCCCGCAGCGGACTGTGGCGGGGCATTTTATAACCTCACCGCGGAAACGGTTTCGGAAGATTACACGAGCGGGCGCGGATATGCTGAAATTTCCGCAGAAATTTTTATCGAGGGCACGATTTATGTAATCAAAGGAATAAACGCGGTGGATTCTTTTGAAGCGTTTGAAGATAAACCGCGGAAGAAAGACCCTGCGGCGGTGATTCTCTATTACGCCGAGCCGGGCGAGCAGCTTTGGGACATTGCGAAGCGCTACGGCGTAGACTGCGCGAAAATCGCTGCGGAAAATGAGATTGCAACGGAAACCCTTGCGGAGAGAACAATGCTGGTTATACCGAAGTAACAGCATACTATGATATTATACCTATTATAATATACTTCCTCTGATTTTACTGCGCGTACAGGAATACTTCGCCAATGATGGGAATGTGAAAGAAAAATGTTCCTTTGGTTCGGCGGCTTTTCCTCCGGTGGAATAATTTTTTCTTTGTGTGACAGCAATTTATACAAAGCGTAAAAATAATTCTACAAAATAAACGGCAAAAGCGACGGTTTTAACAAAAACGCTTTTGCCGTTTTGTCGCATGGAGGTAAAATCGCTTTGTCAGGAAACGTGCGGAGAGCACGCACCGTTTTTCTGCAAAGAAAATTCCCGAAAAACAAAACGGAGGAAAAGAACACATGAAAAAAGCTCTTGCTCTTGTGCTTGCGGTTATGATGGTGGCTGCAATGGGCGTTTCCGCCTTTGCAATGAACATTATTGACCTTACTGAGGAAATAACCAGCGCCACAGGCACATACATTAAAATTGCAGACGCAGACATATGGACCGCTCCCACCGACACCACTGATAACACCGCCACTTATTACACTAACGGCATGGGCGGCGTTGTATACTTCGCAATGATTTTCAAACCCGGCACTTACAAAAACGTTAAAGTTGAAAGCAACGGTATTGTTTCCGCTGAAGTTCTTGACTACGACCCTGCGAAGCATTCCGCAGACGATGAAGTTTGGAAGTCCCTCAGCGATGAAATCACCTTCAGCGTAACCGACAGCAAAAGCGGCAACGTAGCTTCTTATGACAAAGTTACCACCGTTGTAAACGAAGTCACCTTCAACGAAGAAACCGGCGAATACACCGTTGTTAAAGAGGGTACTCCCGTTGTTTCCTACACCAAATCCGGTTCCGCAGTTGCAGGCACTACCTACAACGCAGAAAAAACCGAGCAGACCGTTGTCACCGTTGAAACCGTTACCTCTTCCACCGACTACATTGAGGTAAAGGCTGCCGCAAAGGCACTCAACACCGAAGGCAAAACCAGCAGATATGCTGCAAACTGCAACCAGAGCGTATATATCATCAAGGTTAAAATTGCAAACAACTTCGGCGTTGACTATGCTATCGGTTCCTTCCAGGCAAAAGCCAGCGGTGCCTCCGACGGAAAGACCTACGCAGGCGTAAAGAACAACGTCGTTGCCGACGTTGCCATTGCTTCCAAGGATACAGTTGAGTATTACGCACAGAACTTCAAAGCTAACGCAAAGGGCGAAATTTTCCCAATCAACGAAGAAACCAGCAAAGCCGACTTTGGCTATTGGGGTTACTATGAGGACAAAGTTTCCACCAACAAAGCATTCGTAATCTCCACCACCAGCTTCCGCGCCATTGCAGGCAAGGGTATTACTATCGCCAACAGTGCGAAGAACCCCACCGTGCTCGTGGAAATCGACAAGGTTGCCACCAACCAGAGCGGCGTAAACTTCCTTAACGAAAGCGACGAAGCTTACAAAACTGTTGACGGCAAAAAAGTTTTCGACAACTACTACCTCAACTTCTATGGCACCCAGGCTATCGCATCCGACTTCAACATCACATGGAAGCTTGGCTGCACCTACGGCGAGCTGCTTGAAAAATTCGGCCTTAACACCAACGAATCCGAGAAAGTGACCTTCCACCTCAATATTGACGGCAAGGATTCCAAGCTTGTTGTTGACTACGGCAAAGTAAACCTTTACGATGAAGTTGAAATCGAAATCGAGCGCAAAGCGGGTTCCACCCTCGGTAAATACATCCTCAGCTCCGCGGAAGTAAAAGCTCCCGCAAACGGAGGCTCCAACTCCGGCAGCGGTTCTTCCTCCGGCAAGCCCGGCAGCCAGAACCCGAACACCGGTGCTCCCGATGTAATCGGAGTTGTTTCCGCAGCAGCAGTTGTTTCTCTTGCAGCGGCGGCAGCAGTCACACTCAAGAAAAGAAAATAATCTTAATTAGATAATTCAAAACTCCTTATAACTCGAAGAAAAACCGTCC
Source organism: uncultured Oscillospiraceae bacterium (assembly GCA_900553955.1). Taxonomy (GTDB): domain Bacteria; phylum Bacillota; class Clostridia; order Oscillospirales; family Ruminococcaceae; genus UMGS1668. The sequence goes on along the minus strand of USFO01000069.1, from coordinate 2,593 downwards.
GCACGGGGATGCTCTCTCCCCGACGGGCGGCTTTCTTTTGTGTGAACGTGCCGCCCGGAGCGCGGCGGCACAAAGTGCGGAGCAAAAATCAGCGGCGAAGCTCCGCGAGCGGCGCTTTCTCGGCAAAATTCGCAAAAAAGCGCATTGCAGGGCGATTTTTTGACAAAATGCCTTGACAAGCGCCGGCACTTTTGCTAAAATAGCGGGCAGTGGAATTATAATACTCCAAAATATATAAAGAAGCGAAAGCGGGGATTTTTGCAATGCTTTACGGCAGAGAAGGCAAACTCGACTCTTTGGAGAAGAACTGGGCGTCCTCCGGCGCACGGTTTGTGGTGATATACGGCGGCCGCCGCGCCGGAAAAACAAAGTTCCTCGGCGAGTTTGCAAAGGGGAAAAAATGCGTATTTTTTTCTGCGCAGCGGCTGAACTCGTTCGCAAATCTGCGGCTGTTTGAAAAGGCGGTGGAGGCTTTTTCCGGCACGCCGGAGCACTTTGATAAGTGGAAGGATGCTTTTGCTCGGGTTGCGGATTTTGCAAAAGAGGAGCGCTTTTTGCTTGCCATAGACGATTTCGCCGATCTTGTTTTCGAGGACGGAGAGATACTCAAGGCGTTCCGCGCCGCTTTTGAAAACGAGTGGCGCAACACGCAGATTTTCGTGGCGGCAGCCTGCGGGAGAGTGTATTTCACCGAAAGCGAGATCCTTGCGGAAAATTCTGCCGCGGCGGTTCGCCGTCCGCTGATAGTCAAGCTTGACGAGCTTGACTATTTCGACGCGGCAAAAGTGCTGCCGAAAGGCGTTTCTGCAAGGGACAAGCTGCGCTACTACTGCTGCCTCGGCGGCGTTCCGGAATACCTGCTTATGGTAAAAGAGGGCGAAAGCTTCGAGGAGAACATTCGCCGCCTGTTTTTGCGGGAAAATTCCCCCCTCGGCTTCGCTATGCAGGAGACATATTTGTACGAGCTTCGGGAGCCGGAATTTTACAGTTCCGTTTTGGCGGCGCTGGCAAGCGGCTGCAAACGCATAAACGAAATTGTCGCCGCCACCGGCGAAAGCTCCACCAAGGTGAACAAATATCTGCTCACCCTGCTGCAAATGCAAATCGTCACCCGGGATGTCCCCTTTGGCGAGGAGGGCAAGGTCAGCCGCAAGGGAGTTTATTCCGTTGCGCCGAAGGCTCTTGCATTCTGGTACCGCTTTGTTATGCCGAACCGCGCGAAAATCGCCATTGGCGAAGAATCAATTGAGAACATAACCTCGGCGGTGGACGAATACATTTCCGGCAAGCTTTACGAGCAGGTCTGCGCCCAGTACATGGTGCGTAAAAACAAGCAGGGCATGCTGCCGTTCCTCGGCTCGGTGATTGCGGGCTACTGGGGCTCGCTCAATGACTGCGACTGCGCGCAGCTTGTGGCGGCGAACCAGCGCAACCGTCAGATTCTGTTTGCGCGCTTTGCCGAAAGCTACGCCGCCGGGTCTGCGGAGCAGACTGTGGCGGAGCTTCGCAAAAACGACAAGCTTTTCACCGAATACTGGGAGCGCTACGACATGCTTTTCTCCCTCGAACCGTTCCCGCGGGACTTCCGCAACGCGGAAAATATGAAGCTGAAGCTTGTCGACGCGGAGGCTCTATATAAATAAAGTGTGGATTATGCCGCCTGTGTTTTTCTCAGACGGATGGCGAATTGTTCGCGCTTTCTATACACATATTGTAATATGAAAGTCCGCGAGCCGGACACGCAGCGAAAGCACCTGCGCCGTTTGAGCACGGGTGCTTTTTTGGTTGAGCACCGAAAAATGCTTTTGAGCACGGAAAAACGCTTGAGCACGGGAAAACGCTTGAGCACGGGAAAACGCTTGAGCACGGGAAAACGCTTGAGCACGGGAAAATTAAATTGAGCACGAAAAAAGCACCTCTCCGCAATGCAGAGAGGTGCTTTTGGTACGCCTGACGGGAATCGAACCCACGCACCCGGCTCCGGAGGCCGGTGCTCTATCCACTGAGCTACAGGCGCAAACGCTGTAACAATTATTATATATCATACGAACGAAAAATTCAAGCATAACGAGCGAAAAAGTTATCGACAGGGTTTTTATCCGCCGAACGCCGACCCCTCGGGGCTTTTTGCAGTGCATTTTGCCCAAAACGCAGGGAAAAACCGCCTAAATGACAAAATCAACAACATATATGTTATATATAAAGGGGAAGGGATGCATTTTCCACAAAAAGTTGAAAGTTTTACTCAAAACACACGGGGGCGAGGCAAGTTTGAAAAAAAGATTGCGGAAAGGTGTTGACAATGGAAGAAGTGGGTGATATAATAACGAAGCTGTCGACGAAAGCGGCAGCGGATAGGACCTTGAAAATTGAACAACATTCGAGAAGAACAAGAAGAATTAAACCCTTGTATTCATTTGAGTAAATTCCAAAAGTAAAGTAAAGTCAGCGAGACTTTAAGAAGCTTAGGAAAAACAAGCTTTGATATGTTGGGTTCGCTTTTCATTTTGAGAGGCGGACAAAATATATAACATGTTCAAAGAGTTTGATCCTGGCTCAGGACGAACGCTGGCGGCGCGCCTAACACATGCAA
>USFO01000068.1 GCA_900553955.1 uncultured Oscillospiraceae bacterium | reverse complement strand
AAAAACGATAGAGCGGACAGGAGCCGGTGTTTCCGAACATCCTGTCAACCTCCTCGTCCTCGTCGAGGTCGGCGCTGCAGACATATTCGCCGTAAAATTCGTCGTAGTCGTACCAGACACACGTCTCACAGCTCGACTGCGGCTTTTTGTATTCTTTTTTCATATCAAGTCTCCTCCTTTCTTATATATGCCATTCGCTTTTTTTGCCGCGCCATGCGCTTCTCGGCTTTATATTCACCGTATTTTCAACGGCTTCGCTGGCAAGGCCGTCCGCGTCATAGGCAACAACGGAAATTACCTGCTGTCCTGCGGTGTTGAAGCTGACATAATAGCTCCAAATACGTTTTCCGGTCTTGACAAAGCCCTTGCGGAAGCCGCCCCAAACACGCTCGTCATCATAGCGGGAAATTTTCTTGTCGCCGACGGTGATATATTTTACATCGTCGGAGGTGGTGACGGTGACCTTTATGTACTCACGAACATAAACGTCCTTGTAGTTCTTGAGACTTACGGTGAAGGTTTCCGGCTCGAACACAGTGGGTGCGGGCGGTGCGAACATCGCACGAACCATCATAACCGCGCTTGTCTGTTCCTCTGCGCTCATATGATCAAGAGAAACGCTGCCTTCTGTGGAATAGGTTATCTTGAGGTTAGTAAGGGAGAGAATTCCGGTTCCGGTATTGGTAACAGTAAAGTTGCCATTGCCGTCTTTGGAAATCTCATAGTACATTTCCGTGGCGGTTTTCAGCTCAGGAACAACCTCTACACCATTTACCACAAGCTTTGCTGCGTTTCCGTTCGGTGCTTTTGCGCCGATCTGAACAGATGCAATATTATTAAGGTCGCCCGCAAGCTTGAAGCTTATGGCCTGTCCGTTTGCAAGGTAAACCTCGTTGTTAGGACCAAAATTCTTGTACTCGCTTATCGTAGCCTTAGCCGCACCATCAATGAACAGCGCCTCTGTTGCGCCTGCCTTAACTGCGTCGCGGAGCTTGATATACTGCGGGAAGCCCTCATTGTCCTTCGTATAGGTTTCATTATTGTCCACGCCCATCGGATCGTAAATGCGGATTGCATCAAGCCAGAAGCTGTATTTATTGTCGTTCGTCTTATCGAAGAATTTTGCGTAGTCAACAGTGATTACAGCTGTGTATGTGCCATAATCAAGACCGCTTACCTTCATAACAGGAATTTGGTAAAGAGTATTTGTTGCGGTCGGATCTACAACCCACTGTTCGCCCTCTTGCTTATAACCATAATAGTTATTTACAAGATAGAAAGCATCTTTGCCGTCTTTAGTCTTTGCTGTTGTACCATCCTTGAGAACTTCAACGGTTATCGCACCGGAATCGCTGTTAGTAAGGGAAATTACATCAAAGCCGGTACCCTTGAAGGTGAATTTCGCCTGTGCGTATTGTCCGTTTGTGTTTACGGTTACTTTCTTTGCGCTGTCCATGGAGAACATTGTGCTGTTATTATAAGCGGGGTCGTAGCCGTAAATAGCTTTGTCGCCAAGCTTGCTGAGTGCCTGCTCTGCGGTGGTGTTTGCGTCGCCCTCCACATACCATACGCCCATTTCGTCACTAGCGCCGGTCTTCGTAAATTCAGTTTTCTTCGCGGAGCTGCCTGCATCGTAGAAATCAACGAAGCTGTCCTCATAGTAAACGGTGGTGGCGGGGATGATGGTGACGGAATACTCTACTGTGCTGTGCTGTTCTCCCCCTGCGGTAATGCGATTTCCTGTATACTTTGCACCAAAGTTGTCATGACCGCTAATCATCTGGTTGAGTTTATAAACTATATTTTTATTTGCGTCAACCGTAATATCAGCATAAGTAGATACTTTTGCTATTTCAACCTTTTCTATTGTAGCGTCGCCCAGACTGCTATTCATATCCGTAGGTTTAATTACAAGCGGCAAGCCAAAGTCAACAACAAAAGTCTGTGTACTATTAAAGGTATAATACAAGAAAACTTCTTTGCCATCGTCACTGCGTTTTACTTCAACACAAGTATAATTGCTGTATCGATACTGTGCAGCAATCTGTGGCATAGTCTTAAGATCAGCCAAAACAGTCTGTGTTTCGCCTTTTTTGTTCTTTACAGTGTTATATTGAAGTTGATTAAGCTGACAGGACACCAAAGCAAATCTCGAATCAAATGTTGTGCCCATATTTACAGCAATACTGTAATTATAAAATTCTTCATTAGTTGCCTGAATAACATAATGAACCTTCAGCGCGTCTTCTGTTGCTTTTGCTCTTACATAATAAGTTACAAGCAATCCCTGAAACTGATATATTTTAACGCTTTCAAGGAACGGTTCTCCGCCATATTTCACGGTAGAAATTGTCGTAAGCACAGAGCTATTAGCATCCTCTTCGGTCTTTGCCCATGCAATCTTTTCGGTGCCCTTGTATTTATAGCTTGTAGACGTTGAACCGGAGTTTATATAAGTTGTATGCGTATCACTGCTCGGGGTTACGGTTATCATATAAACCTCGTAGTCGGCAGTTTCTACGCCTGCAATACCATGAACTGTACGGTAATACGTTCCGTCAGGGTCTTTCACAACATATTTGTTTTCAAGCGGAACAGGTTGATCTGTAGGACAATCAAATCCCATGGTTTTACCTGTTACAGGAAAGCTGTTCGGCACTTGCTCACCGGATTCGTATTTAACCGCAAAATCCAACAAGCACTGATTAGCTTTATAACTAACAGGACCCCAGTCCACTATCTGAGTTTCAACCTCGGTGGTAATTTCCGTCTTTTGACGATACCAAAGGTTTACCTGATTTTTTGTGGTATCGGCAGCTTCGGCACCTACATTTTCGATAGTTGCCCAAGTGTTGCCGTCAACGGAATACGCCCATTTGCCATCCCAGTAGCGGATATATGTGAAATCCGTACCTTTTCCGGAGAAGTTAGTCCAGCCATCGGTGGACTGACGGTTCTCGGCGGTATGGTATGCGCTCTTCCAATAAACAACATCGTATGTTTTGTTGTCCCGGCTCGTAGCCTTACCGCTCGTTTCAGGTAAGATACTCTTAAGAGCTATACCGTTCTCGCTGTACACGCCTTGATAATTTGCTTTAAGTGAATATATGCTGCGGCGGTTACCGCCATCATCTGTATAGGTAAATGAAGGTGTGCCATTGCTCCATCCCGTAGGCACAACGCCGGTGTTAGTAATCCAAAGGTTTACCGGAAGTGTTACATTGCTCAAATCCTCGGCTACAACATTGATGGTATATTCCACTCCGGCAATTGTTACCGTGGTTGTGCCGACTTTATGACCGGTAAAGGTGAGTTTGGTTTTGGGTTCTCCCTCTTCAGTTCTTTGAGTGTAAATATAAAGGGGTTGGGAACTATCTCTTGCGCCAAAGCTGCTGCCACTATGGGTGAGGTATGAGGTGGTATCTTCTGTAGTACCAATAAGTGTTGTTGCAGTTACGTTATTTGATACCGTAATGCCTGCACCATTTGTCGTAATACCAACAGCCACTTTTTCTTCAGACAATTTATAAGACCAAGACCTACTGAACCTTTGATAGCTTGCATTCGGATAAATATATTGACCGTCGCTATTTATATAGTATTTTCCGTTTTCTGCGTCTTCAAAAGTAACAGTGACGGTCGGTGCGGTGTCATTATTAGTATCGGAGATATAGAAAGTTCCTGCCGCCAATGCCGCTTTGTCATAGTATGTACCGCCTGCGGTCGGAGTGTACTCCGCCGTTACGGTTGCTACGCTTTCATCAGCCGTCTTGTATGATGTTCCGGCATGGTTTCCTTCAATGAGTACTACTTTCGTACCGCCCACGGTTACGGTTATGGGTTCTTTGGTATTATCCTTTACCGTAACGGTGGCGGTTACTGCGGTTCCGTCATCAAGGGTTGCGGTGATGGTGGCAGTGCCCGCTTTAAGTGCTCTTACCTGAACGGCATTGCCCGTTATTACTGCGGTTTCCGCAGCAGCCGCAGGCTCTGCACTGCGCGTCTGCGCCGCGGCGGCGCCGTCGGCAACAAGCTCAACAACATCGGTTCCTTTGGTAACAGTCCAAGTAGCGGTAGTTCCTTCGGGAAGGAAAATTTTCAAAAGAGCATTTATGATAATTTCAAAAATACTATCATTCCCGTTGTCGTCTTTAATTGTGGTGTCAGGTTTCGGCTCTGTCGGCGTCCCTCCATTTATAGTGCCGTCCTTGTTAAATCCGCCCTCAACAATAACACTTGAATCGGAGTAGCTATAGCTATTCTGCATCCTTGCTCCCAAAACACGCAAAATCATGCGGATTTGTTCTGCAATTTCGGTCTCGGTGTTCTTTCCGGGCGTATTGCACCAGATGCAGAACATAGAACCCGCTGGGCTATTTATATTTGTACCATGGAATACTGTATTGCTAAAATCCTCCGCTTTTTTTATCCACGTGCTTTCATTGTAGTCTCCCACAAATGTATAGCCTTCACGGTGAAGGTTCCAATACTCATTTGTAGAAACATAATAATAGTCATGGTTTGTATTTATCAGAGAATACCCGGCATTATTAACCACATTTGCACTAGCCGAACCATTTCCATTGTACCAATAGCAAACCTGCGTAGGGTAATTTGAATTCTTCTTTATATATGTGCTACCATTAGTCTGGAAGCTGTCGTTAAATACACGCGGAGTAACCTTGTGCGCTACAGCAATGTCAACAAGACTATTAGCATAGCTATAAAATGCTGTATTAAAAGAGCTATATTCATCTGTAGCAAAATGGAAGTAGTCACATCCATTAGTTTTGAAGTATTCAACATACTTTTCTATAAGCTCTTTTGTAAAGCTGACGGCACTCGTATTGCTAAGATTCATGCAACCATTTTTAACAGAAACATCAGACATTCCGAGTTCCTGCATAGCCGCAAGCAAAGCGTGCATATGTCCGGGCGTATTGAACATAGGAACAATTTCTATGCCCTTTGCCTGAGCATGGGAAATTATTTCGTTCATTTCGCTTTCTGTAAGGGAGTTTACCTCCGGATTATATGCAATCCACTCACCGTTGGTTGGGCCTTTTTCGTCGTCGCCATAGGTGTTGTAATGTTCGTTTCCGGCTTCAATTGCATTTTTAACTTGTTCACTGGTGTAACCGCTTACAGCCATGTCGTCAAGGCAGAAGCGGAAACCGCCGTTACCAAAAGCAAGCTGTAACTGATTATAGCCTGCTGCGGACATTTCATTTATCAGAGCAATTATCCACTGCTTTGTGAAATATTCTCTTCCGCAGTCAAGGTGGACTATACGGTAAAACCCGCTGCCGCTCACCGCCGCGGGTTCTGCGGCTTCGGCAACGTCTTCTTAGGGAAGAACATCCTCGGAGCCCAGAACAGGCTCCTGTGCGGGTTCCTCCGCGGGCTGCTGCGTCGTATTGATGCGGTGCAGCTCGAGTTCCCCTGCCAGCGCCGTTATGGGCGCCACGCCGAGGAGCATCAGCACTGCAAGCAGCGATGCGACGATTCTTTTTAACTTCTTCATCTTTCCAACACATCTCCTTTTCGGGTTTGTAGTTTGGTTTGACGGATTTAACCGCCTTTATGGGTCGCCCCATAAAAATATTTATACAAATGTATTGTACCACTCCAAATTTGTTTTTTCAATAGCCGATAACAACTTTTTTGTCTGTTTTTTCATTTTTTTGACGGATGCGGCGAATCTGTTTGCGTAAATCAAAAAGGACGGCAAAAGTCGTCCTTTTTTGTGCTTATTTTCCGCAAAGCTCCGCCGCTTTTTCAAGAATCAGACGTGCAAGCTCGTCCTTGGTGAGAAGTCCCGTCTCCGTTTCGGAGCTTTTTGTGATGAGCACGGCGGCGTTGGTGTCCACGCCGAAGCCGGTGCTCGCGTTTGCGATGGAGTTTGCGACTATCATATCCGCATTCTTTTCCGAAAGCTTTTTGCGGCTGTTTTCGAGCAGGTTTTCCGTTTCCATGGAAAAGCCCACCACGATTTGAGCACGGGTTTTGTTCCCGCCGATTTCCGCGAGAATATCCTTCGTCCGTTTGAGCACGAGTGCGTGCTCACCCTCGGATTTCTTTATCTTTTGGGAGGCTTTTTCCGCCGGGGTATAGTCCGCCACCGCCGCCGCCATAACTATGATGTCGGCGTTTTGAGCACGGCTGAGCACGGCGTCATACATTTCCTCCGCCGATGAAACAAAAACGGTGCTCACGCCGTAAGGCGGCATTATTGCTGTGTTTCCGGAGACAAGCTCCACCTCTGCGCCCATGCTGCGGGCAGCCTTGGCGAGGGCGTAACCCATCTTTCCGGAGGAATGATTGGTGATGTAGCGCACCGGGTCAATGTCCTCCCGGGTGGCTCCGGCGGTGATGAGCACGCGCTTATTTTTGAGCACGGTGCTTCCGAAAAGTGCCTGCTCAACGGCGGAAATGAGCACCTCCGGCTCCGCCAGACGGCCGGAGCCGACCGCTCCGCAGGCAAGGCGGCCCGCCTCCGCTTCGATTATCTCAAAGCCGTCCTCACGCAGCCGGGCAAGATTCCTTTGGGTAGCCGGATTTTCGAGCATTCCGGTGAACATTGCCGGAGCAACCAGCTTTTTGCAGCTTGCGGCGAGCACGGTTGAAGTGAGCATATCGTCGGCTATGCCGTTCGCAAGCTTGGCAATGACATTTGCCGTAGCGGGAGCGATGAGCACACAGTCTGCCGTGCGCCCGAGATTGACATGCGCAACGGGGTCGTCGCTTTTGCCGTCGAAAAGTGATGTGAGGCAGGGATTCTTCGTCAGTGCCTCAAACGTCAGCGGGGTTACGAACTCCGCGCCGTGCTCGGTCATAACAACATTGACATTCACACCCATTTTCGTAAAGTACGACGCAACGGTGCAAACCTTGAACGCGGCTATTCCGCCGGAAACGCCGATAAGCAGATTCTTCTTATCAGGCATCGTGCCACTCCTCGTCGGTGATTACTTTGTCGACCTTGTATTTACCTTCAACAAACTCTTCGATGGCTATTTTAAGCGGTTTTTCTGTCATAATGACGTGTTCTTCCTCCGCCTCCTCGCTGATGGCGCGTGCGCGCTTTGAAATGGCGATTACGTTGGCATAGGGGCTGGCAAGCTGGTTAAGTTCGTAGGTATCTCTGGGATTAAGCAAGGTTATTTACCTCCTCCAAAATTTGTTTTAGTGCTTTCTGCATGGCAATGCGGCTGCACCGCTTTGCCTCCAGAATATATTCTATTTTCGATGCGGCGGATTCCACCACATCGTTTACAACAAAGAAGTCATACATTTCCGGCGCTTCGCGCAGCTCGTGGTAAGCAGTTTCCAGCCGGAGCTTTATCATTTCCTCCGTTTCGGTGTTGCGCCCCTCAAGGCGGCGGCGAAGCTCCGCCATATCCGGCGGAAGAATGTAAACGAGCACCGCCTCCGGCATAAGGCGGCTGACGCTGCGCGCACCGTTTATCTCAATGTCAAGAACAACGTCCTTGCCCTGAGCGAGCTTTTTTTCCACGGCGCTTTTCGGCGTTCCGTAGTAATTGCCGCCGTACATGGCGTACTCAAGCATTTCGCCGTTGTCGATTTCTTCCTCGAACTGCTCGCGGGTTTTGAAATTGTAGCTTACGCCGTCAGTTTCGCCCGGGCGGGGCTTTCTTGTGGTGGCGGAAACTGAAAAATAAAGGTTTTCGTCCATTTCAAACAGCTTGCTGATAACCGTTCCCTTGCCTACGCCGGACGGACCGGACACAACAAGCAAAATTCCTCTGTTATTATTCATCTTCATCCTCCGCTGTCATTCTTGCGCCGACATTTTCCGGCATTATTCCGGAAAGCACAATGTGTCCGGAATCCATTACAAGTACGGTTTTTGTCTTTCTGCCGAAGGTTGCGTCAATAAGTGTACCCTTTTCTTTCGCGTCCTGAACAATTCGCTTTATCGGTGCGGAATCCGGCGCAACCATTGCTACGACGCGCTGGGCGTTGACCATGTTGCCAAAGCCGATGTTGACAAGCTTCATTTCTCTCTCCTTTGATTTTCACCGCTGTGATGGAGCATTATTCGATGTTCTGAATCTGCTCGCGGATTTTTTCAATGGTGTTTTTCATCTCGATTACGGTGTCGGCAATCGCCGCGTCGGAGCACTTGCTTCCGATGGTATTGGTTTCGCGGTTGACCTCCTGAATGCGGAAGTCAAGGCTCTTGCCGATAGGCTCGCTTTTGTCAAGGGTTTTGCGCAGCTCCTGCATATGGCTGCGCAGGCGAACGGTTTCCTCATCCACGGCAACCTTGTCCGCATAAACCGCGGCTTCCTGAAGGATTCTGCCCTCGTCGATCTGGTTATTTTCAAGAACCTCGCGCATTTTGTCATAAAGGCGTGCGCGGTACTCTTTAACGGTTTCGGGGCTTCTCTCCTCGATGAAGGAAACTTTCTCTTCGATGAATGCGATTTTCTGAAGAACGTCAGCCTTCAGGCGTTCGCCCTCGGCTTCCCTGCCCTCCACAAAAGCGGCAAGCGCCTTTTTCGCGACGGACTCAATATCGCTCCAAAGGGCTTCCTCGTCGGTTTCCGCCTTCACCACGGTGAAAACATCCGGCAGCTTTGCAATGGAAGAAAGTGAAAGGTCATCGGTAAGGTCAAACTCGTTTTTCACGCTGCGGAGCGCTTCAACATAGTTTTTCACCACGTCGCGGTTGATGCTTATTTCCTCGTCAACACCCTCCACGGTCTGGATGGTAACGCCGACTTCGACCTTTCCGCGACTGATTGCGCCTGAAAGCAGGCGCTTCAGACGATCCTCAAGGAAGCCGCAGTTTCTGGGAACCCTTGCGGTGTATTCAAAATAGCGGTGGTTTACGGATTTTATCTCTACGCGAATATTTCGCCCGCCGAGTATCTCCTCCGCGGAGCCGTAGCCCGTCATGCTTCTTATCATAAATGCTTCTCCTTAAAACAGCCTGTCCCGAAAACAGACCTATTCGTGCATATTATTCTAACATATAATTTTATACCGAACGGAACCGATTGTCAATAAACGACCCGAATTTTGTTGAAATTAAATCGAAAAGGCAAAAAGCCCTCTCGCGCCTGACCGCACGAGGGGGCTTTTTTGCCGATTGCAAA
>USFO01000067.1 GCA_900553955.1 uncultured Oscillospiraceae bacterium | reverse complement strand
GGCTTTTCGGCTTGTTTTACAAGCCGAAAAGCCAGCTCCCCTTGCACAGGGGAGCCGAGAACGCTCTCAGTTACCGCTGTGTCTTACTGCTCAAACTCATTCTCCGCCTGCTGCTGAGCAAGGTACTCCTCGTAGGCGGCAAGAACCGCCGATTCAAGCTGCTCGCGGGCGTCAGGGGAAATAGGATGTACTATATCGCGGAAAATTCCGCCTTCGTCCTTACGGCTTGGCATGGCAACAAAAAGCCGTTCCGGACCGGAAATTACTTTAAGGTCGTGCACCGCAAGGTCTCCGTCTATTGTTACGGAAACCAAAGCGCGCAGGCGTTCGCTTTCGTATGTTTTTCTGATTTTTATATCGGTGATGTTCATTTTTTTGCTCCTTCCGAATGTTTCTGAAAGGATTTTTGGCAAAATCTAAGGAATTATTCAGCAAAAATAAAAATAGATATTCCTTTTCTTTGCGTTTTGGCGTATAATATTATTATCTATGGGACGAACTTCGCCCCAAATACAAAAGGAAGCGATTTTTATGACTGTTGATGAAAACCTTTTGAAAACCAGAAAACATATTCATTTTATCGGCATAGGCGGAAGCGGAATGTTCCCCATGGTGCAAATTCTCCATTCCGAGGGATTTTATATAACCGGTTCCGACAATAATGAAACCGAAACCACAAAAATCGAGCGCAAAATGGGCATTCCCGTCACCCTCGGACAGGCGGCGGAGAACATTGAAGGTGCGGATTTAATCGTCTACACCGCTGCAATTATGGCGGATAACCCTGAGCTTATTGCGGCGAAGGCCTCCGGCGTGCCCTGTCTTGAGCGCAGCGATATGCTCGGACTGCTCACCCGCCGCTATTCAAAGGCGGTGTGCGTTGCGGGAACCCACGGCAAAACCACCACAAGCGCCATGATTGCTCAGACTCTCCTTGAGGGGGGCTTTGACCCCAGCGCGTTCATCGGCGGCAAGGTCAAGGCTTTGGGCGGCAGCGGCCGCGCCGGAAAAAGCGATATTTTCGTTGTGGAGGCCTGCGAGTTCGTGGACACCTTCCTCAAGCTATCCAACGACATTTCCGTTATTCTGAACATAGATAACGACCACCTTGACTACTTCGGCAGCATTGAAAATTCTATAAAGTCCTTCCGTAAGTTCGCGTCGAACAGCACCGGCCCCGTTATTGTGAACGGCGACGACGCCAACACCATGAAGGCGGTGGAGGGACTTGACAAGGAGATTATCACCTTCGGCTGGGGCAACAAAAACGACTATTACGCCGCGGATGTGCGTTTCCTCGGCGGCGCAAAGTCCGGCTATACCCTGATGCATCACGGCAAGCCAATTTGTGAAATTCGACTTTCAATACCCGGCAAGCACAATATTCTCAACTCCATGGCATGCGCTGCGGTTTGCCTTTACCTTGGCATGAACCCCGAAGAAATGGCAGAGCACATTGACAAATTCCCCGGTGCGGGACGGCGCTTTGAAATTCTCGGCGAGGTGAACGGCGTTACCATAGCGGACGACTACGCCCACCACCCCACGGAGATTGCCGCTACGCTGAAAGCCGCCAAGGAGATGGACTTCCACGAGGTGTGGGCGGTGTTCCAGCCATTCACTTATTCCCGTACGGCGCTGCTTATGGACGACTTCGTAACGGCGCTCTCCGTAGCGGACCATGTGGTTATGAGCGAAATTATGGGCAGCCGCGAAAAGAACACCTACAATGTCTATACGAAGGATTTGGCGGAGAAAATCCCCGGCAGTGTGTGGTTTAATACGTTCAAAGAAATGGCGGATTACACCATGTCCCACGCCAAGCCCGGCGACCTTGTTATAACTCTGGGCTGCGGTGACGTTTACAAATGCGCCTATATTATGGCGGGCATTGATTAAAGGAGGAACAGAATGATACCGATTCCGAAACTTGCCGACAAAATGCGAATTTACATAGCCAACGAAAAGCTCGAGAGCGCCGAGGTGCTCGAAACTCTGCTCGACAACCGCGAGGAGGAGGAAGCGGCGCTGCTTACGGCGAAACGCAAGGTTGATGACGTAGTCGTCAGCTACATTCTTCCGGCGGAGAAAAACGCCCGCACCAACCGCCTTGACCCGGAGGGCTTTTACAATCTGCTTGCGGAGATGACGGCGAAATACCCAAAGGAATGGCGAGAGGTGCGCGACAAATACGAGGCCGACGGCATCACGAAGCACTCCCCGCGCTTCAACGCCATGCTTGACCGCTATGAGGAGTTGCTCACCATACTGAAAACCATGGTGGACGAGGCGAAAGAACAATGACAGATGACGGAAAACAGGCGATAGATTTTTTGATTTATTGCTATTTTAAGAATGAAGATTCTTTGACAGAGGCTGCAATAGATCGTGCTTATGTGGATATGGCGTCGCACACGCTGCATATAAAAGACGATAAAAAGTGGGAATACCGTTGTGATGCCAGCAAAAAAATAGAGCGGGCGCTAAAGAATATAGATGACGATTTTGACCGGTGGCACAAAAATCTTTGTGCGGCTCTTATGGATACATATGGCGAGGAACAACTGACATATGGGCAGGCACAAAAATGGGTAAATATGACCACAAAATATTTGTATGTCTTTTATCAGCTGTTTTCCGAATTTGGAGATGAAAGCAAGAACGACATACCGGAATTTTTCGGAAAGACTGACAGTATAGAAAAACTTCATATTCCACTTGACAGTATTGTATTGAAGGAATACTTGCCCGATGAAAAATACACATGGAGCAAAATGACTCAAAAGGATTATGAAGAATGCACCAAAAAGTTAAAAGATAAAGGCAAAACACTTCGGGACGAAATGACTGATTGGATAAAGGCAGCAAAAACAATACGTCCGGAAAAAGGCTCGTACAAAGCATGGCTGAAAGATAATGAGATAGAATGAAAAAGAGCGCCTCGGCGCTCTTTTTTGCGTTGTAATTACTGTAAAGCCGATTCGCTTTACACATTTATTTTCCCATCGCAAAGGAGATTCCCTTGGCGAGGCGGGCTTCCGGTTCGGAGAAATGCCCGCCGGGGTTAATCTCAAAAAGGGTGCGGACGCCGCGGCTGCGGAAAAGCTCTGCGACAGCTTTTGTGCAGTCCTCCACCGCCGCCATGCGTGGATTTTTCGTGTTTTTCTCCCGGTCACCGACGGAAAAACAGAAGCGCTTTGGCGTGCGGCAAAAATTTTCGTGTTCGGCAAACTCAATAAAGCCATCGAACCACAGCGAACCGGAAACGGATGCTCCGGAGCAAAACAGCTCGCTTTTATAAAAAGCATACACCGCGAACAGCCCCGCAAGGGAATATCCGGCGATAATTCTTTTACAATTCGTAATATTTAGCTTATTTTCGACAAATGGTATTATGTTTTCGCTGAGATTCTGCAAAAAAGCATCCGCGCCGCCGGAAAAATCCTCGCCGCCGCGGAACACCTTCGGCGCGAACCACGGCGAAAGGTCGCGGTTCCAGTCGGCGGAAACACAGATAAGCGCGGGTTTCGGCTCCGGCAAAAGGGCAAAAAGCGCTTCGCCGTCGCCTTGCGGCAGCACCGTCCAGACGGAATATTCCGGCGGGGTTTGCGGCATAAACGCCGCCGCGGAAAATTTTTCGGTTTCGATTAAGAGCATAAAAATCCTTTCTGAAATCAGAGAGCGGAGTTTACACACAGAGGTGATTGAGAGCAAATCATGGCCTTTTCTCTCTTTCTGTCAGCCGCTGGAGGTTCGCTCACTGTTATCTCTGTGGCGCTGCCCCTTCAAAATGTGCCCGCACGGCGGGCACACCTAAACATTTTGCCCAAAGGGCAAAATATTTTACACGCGCGAAGCGCGTATTTCACCACCGCGCAGCGGCGATTTCACACGGCGGCTCGCCACCGTATTTCACTTCTGAATGGCGATTCTGTGCACAGAATCGCCATTCAGAACCAAAATCGCCCTGCTGATGCGGGGCGATTTTCGTTAGTAAAATTATTTCTGCTTTGCCCAGCTGTCCTTGAGGTTGACAATGTTGTTCCAGACGGCGGGATTTTTGCTGTCCTTGATGAAGTATCCGCTGCGGACGAACTGGAAGCGTTCGTCGGCGCCGGCTTCGCCCAAGGAAGCCTCAAGCTTCGCACCCTTGTATTCCTTGACGGAATCGGGGTCGAGGAAGTCGTTGTAGTCCTTGCCCTCGGGGAGAGTGACCATGTTCGCTTCGCTGAACAGGCGGCCGTACATACGAACATCGGCGGTGACGGCGCTCTTGGCGCTGACCCAGTGGATGGTTCCCTTGATTTTTCTGCCGTTGGCGGGCATTGCGTTGCCGGTTTCAAGGTCGGCGGTGACGGCGATTTCAGTCACCTTGCCGGTTTCGTCGGTTTCGTAGCCCACACATTTGACGATATACGCGCCCATAAGGCGAACCTCGCCCTCCGGCTTCATGCGGAAGAACTTTGGAGGCGGAACGGCGGCAAAGTCCTCGCGCTCGATGTAAAGCTCGCGGCTGAATTCCACCTTGCGGGTTCCTGCTTCGGGATCGTTCACGTTGTTCGCAACTTCAAAATACTCGGTTTTGTCCACCGGGTAGTTGAGCACAACGACCTTAACGGGGTCTATAACCGCCATTCGGCGCTGTGCGGTGCGGTTAAGTTCGTCGCGGATGCAGTGCTCAAGCAGCTCCACGTCGACAATGGAGTATGCCTTGGAAACACCTGCGGTCTTGATAAATTCGATAATGGAGGAGGGGGTGTAGCCGCGCCTTCTCATACCGGAAAGGGTGGGCATACGGGGGTCGTCCCAGCCGTCCACTACACCGGTTTCCACCAGCATACGAAGATAGCGCTTGCTCATCACCGTGTGGGTGACATTCAGACGGGCAAATTCGTACTGATGGGGGCGGGGGTGGGTGAAGCCCACGTTCTCCACGACCCAGTCGTAGAGGGGACGGTGGTCGGCAAATTCGATGGAGCAGCAGGAGTAGGTTATGCCCTCAAGTGCGTCCTGAATGGGGTGTGCGAAGTCGTAGAGGGGGTAAATGCACCATTTGTTCCCCTGACGATGGTGGGAAACATGCTTTATGCGGTAAATTGCCGGGTCGCGCATATTCATATTCGGGCTTGCAAGGTCGATTTTGGCGCGGAGCGTCTTTGCGCCGTCCTCAAATTCTCCGGCGCGCATACGGCGGAACAGGTCAAGGTTCTCCTCAACGCTTCTGTCACGGTAGGGACTGGGGCGGCTGGGCTTGCCCGCGTCGTTGCCGCGGTATTCCTGCATTTCCTCGCGGGTGAGGTCGTCAACATAGGCTTTGCCGTCCATAATGAGCTTTTCAGCGTATTCGTAGCATTTGTCGAAGTAGTCGGAGCCGTAGAAAATGCCGCCGTTCGGCTCAAAGCCGAGCCAACGGATGTCCTGCAAAATGCTCTGAACATATTCGTCGTCCTCGCGGGCGGGGTTTGTGTCGTCGTAGCGCAGGTTGAATTTGCCGTGGTACTTTTCCGCGGTGTAGGCGTTTATCCAAATGGCCTTTGCGGAGCCTATGTGAAGATAGCCGTTGGGCTCCGGCGGAAAGCGGGTGTGTACCTCGGTATTGACCCCTTCGGCGAGGTCCTTGTCGATTATATCATGAATAAAGTTAGAAATTTCTTCAGGCATATTGTTCCTCCAAAATCAAAGCGCCTCTATGGCTCTTTCTATTCTGCCGATGACCCTTGTTCTGCCCATAACGCTCATTACGGCGAACATATCCGGGCTGTTCACGCGGCCGGTGACCGCCATTCTGATGACGGCGGAAATGTCTCCCACATGACCCTTAAAGGCTTCGGGATTTTGCTTGTATTCCTTGGGAGAGGCGGCGTAGCCCATGGAGACGGAAAGCTCCTTTATCTTGCCGAACCATGCGGTCTGGTCGTCCGCTTCTTCGTAAATGTCCTTGTATTTTTCGAGCACGGTGCGAATTTCCTCGGTGCTCATGCTCTGTGGGTATTCGCTGCCGGGAGTGAAAAGCTCGTCATAGAAGAACGCCATATAGTCCTTCATTTCGCTCCAAACGGCGATGTCCTTTCTCGGCTTCGGAATGCCTCTACCGATGGAAATTATGGACTTCGCATATTCCGGGTCGGCAGTCAAAATCATATAGAAATCTCTGTCGTATTTCTCTGCCCAGTCGGTGAGGTAGCTCCAAACCTGCTCGGTGGTGAGCATGGAAACAACGTTTTTGGAAACGTCGCGGAGCTTGTCAAGGTCGAAGAGGGAGCCGGAAACACTCATTTTGTTGGTGGTGAACTTGAAGCTTTCGTAAGGCTCCCTGGGGTTCGCAAGCCGCCATTCCTCAAAGTTGGAGTTGAGGAGGGTGAGCAGGTACTCTATTACGGAGGGAACGGGGAAGCCCTCGGCAAAGTAGAAGTCCAAAGCAAGCTCCGGGTCCTTGCGCTTGGAGAGCTTGCGCTTGCTGCCGCCGTCCATCTTCATAAGCTGTGCGGTGTGAATATATTTAGGCATTTTCCAGCCCATGGCGGAGAAAAGCTGAACATGAACAGGCCAGGTGGCAAGCCATTCCTCGCCGCGAACCACATGGGTGGTACGCATAAGGTGGTCGTCCACCACATGGGCGAAGTGATAGGTGGGTATGCCGTCGGACTTGAGCAGAACAATGTCCTGATCGTTTTCCGGCATATCTATTTTGCCCTTTACAAGGTCGGTGAGGTGGATATATTTTTCGGGATTGCCCTCGCTGTAAAAGCGGAGAACCCAAGCCTTGCCCTCGGCAAGGGCTGCTTCAATGTCCTCCATGGGGCGGCCTCTCCACATAGCCCATTCGCCGTAGTAGCCGGTGTTCACGCCCTTTGCCTCCTGCTGCTCGCGCATGGAGGAAAGCTCCTCCTCGGTGCAGAAGCAGGGGTAGGCCTTGCCCTCCTCAACGAGCTTTTTGGCGAACACATGGTAGATGTCCGCTCTCTGGCGCTGACGGTAGGGGCCGTAGTCGCCGAATTCTCCGTCGGCAAGCGCGCCCTCGTCGAAATTAAGTCCGAATTTTTTGAACACGGAGATTATGGTTTCAACGCCGTTTTCCACCTCGCGCTTTTTGTCGGTGTCCTCTATGCGGAGCATAAAAATACCGCCGCTTTGGTGGGCGAGGCGTTCATCGGTGATTGCGCCGAACAGGTTCCCCAAATGCATAAAGCCGGTGGGACTGGGAGCCATACGGGTGACCTTTGCTCCCTCGGGGAGATTTCTGGGCGGATAGCGGTTTTCCATGTCCTCCGGCGTGGCGGTGACGTTCGGGAAAAGCAGATTGGCAAGCTTTTGATAATCCATAATATATTATTCCTCCTGAAAAGGGATTCTTCGCATATATAATTATTTTATCATATTAAAAACGCTTTTACAACACCAATGTTCCGATGAACGCGCTCTGCGACGCAATTTTTTTGCGAAAAACGGTTGTTTTCCTCTTGACAAGCAAGAAAGTTGTGGTATCATCTGATTTGTAATTGGTTGATACCACAACTTCTTTATCGGAGGCGTTACAATGGACGCAACTAAAAGGCAAATCACCAAAATTGCGCGGGAGGTGAGCAAGTTCACCGTGCGAACCATGCGCCGGGAGGGGGTAGGCTCCGGTGAATTTGACGTTATCCACGCCATTCGCAAAAATCCGGGGATAACGCAGGCGGGGGTCTGCGAAATAACCGGGCTTGACAAGGGCGCGGTGGCTCGGCAAACCGCAAATCTTGAGGCGAAGGGGTATCTTATTCGCAGAGAGAACCCCGCCGACGGCCGCAGCAGGCTGCTTTTCGCCACGGAAAAGGCGGAGCGGCTGAAAAATTCAAAGGCGCATATAGAATCGCAGTTCTACGAATGGCTGCTGGAGGTGCTTTCTAAGGAGGAGCGGGCGGAGTTCGTCCGCGTGCTTGACATCCTCTATCACCGCTGTAAGACGGAGAGCAAGGCGGAGTTCCCCGAAATGAGCAAAATTATAAAAGAAGGCGAAAGCAATGAACAAGCAGAGGAATAAGAAAATTTCTTCCGCAATGATTTTTATTATACTCTTCGGCATAGTGAGCCTGTTTTCGGATATGACCCACGAGGGCGCTTCGAGCATAAGGGGCGCGTATCTGTCACTTTTGGGCGCCTCCGCCGGAGCCATAGGCTTCGTATCCGGACTGGGAGAGCTTGTGGGCTACTCTATGCGCTATGTTTTCGGCAGGCTGACGGACAAAACGAAGCACTACTGGAGTATGACCATAGCGGGATATATCATTGACGTGCTGGCGGTTCCGGCGCTTGCCCTTGTGGGCGAGCACGGCTGGGTCGCCGCCTGCGGTCTGCTGATAGTTCAGCGTATGGGCAAGGCGATAAAGAAGCCCGCCAAGGACACCATTATGTCCTTTGCCGCCTCAAGGGAGGGAGTTGGCAAAAGCTTCGGCATACAGGAGGTGCTCGACCAGATAGGCGCGTTCCTCGGCCCCATGCTGCTGTACCTTGTAATGCTGCTCAAAACCGAGGGCAGCACCTTCAAAATCTATTCGACCTGCTTTGCGGTGCTCGCCGTGCCCGGTGCGATAACCATAATTCTGCTTTTGGCGACGAAGCATTATTTCCCGAACCCGGAGCAGTTCGAGCCGGAGGAAAAGGAATTCGTCCCCTTTAAGATGAAGAAGGAATTTGTGTTCTACATCGCCGGAATAAGCCTTTTTGCGTTCGGATTTATAGATTATTCTCTCATCATCATGCATGTTTCAAAGACCTACGCCGGGCTTGGAGCACAGCTTGCGGAAACAAGCGCCCTTGTAAACGGCGGAACGCTGCCCCTGCTCTATGCCGGAGCAATGCTTGCGGACGCGGCGGCGGCGCTGATTTTCGGGCTTATGTACGATAAAAACGGCGTGCGCGCCCTTGCGATTTCCACGGTTATATCCGCGCCCTTTGCGATTTTCGTCTTCGGAATGAACTCCGTTCCGGCGCTGCTCTTCGGAATTGCCCTTTGGGGCGTGGGAATGGGGGCGCAGGAATCCATACTCAAGGCGGCGGTGACCAAAATGGTGCCGAAAAGCAGCCGCGCCACAGGCTACGGAGTGTTTGAGTGCTCCTTCGGGGTGTTTTGGTTCCTCGGAAGCTGGCTTCTCGGCGTGCTATACGACATAAGCATCCCCGCCATGATTGCGGTTTCCGTGGCGGCTCAGCTAGCCGCCATACCACTCTATATCGCGGCGAACAAAGGAAAATAAAGCGCACAGAGTCGGAGGGGCGCACTTCTCGTCGCGCCAATCGCGGCTCAGCCGCCTTGATAGGCCTGCGCCCTACACCGCACTATCAAAATCATAACCTCGGCTGGTGCGAAGCACCTACGGCGGTCGGGCATCCGAGGCGTACTGAAAAACCGCCCGGGACCCCATCGGGGAGGCGGTTGAGATTAGAAACCCGA
>USFO01000066.1 GCA_900553955.1 uncultured Oscillospiraceae bacterium | reverse complement strand
GGTATAAAATTCGAGGATATAGCAGGGTTTGCCCTGATTGCGGCTCAGCTCGACTTTGGTGAATACGATTTTTTGCGCCTCGTTGTCAAGTCCGGTGTCTTTAAGTGCGATTTGCTTAGCTTCCTCCGAAGAAATGAATTCTACGGTGCCGATATACTCTTGGCTTTTATCGAGCACTATGCCGAGCACAGCGTCAATGCGGTAGGTCCACCGGGTTCTGTTGTCGGCGAACACAAGGCGGTAGTAGGGCGTTTTTATGCCGCCTGCGGTGAGGGATTCCTCGATAAAGGTCACTCTGTTTTGGCAGCCCGCATCGTCCACGGCGATTTTTTTTGCTTCGGCAAGGGTGATGAATTTCTCCGCACTGATTATATTTCCGCTTCTCGCGTCAATCTGATAGTAATACTGATTGGTTCCGGTGTAAAATTCAAAGACATAGCAGGGCTTGTTCAGAAGCTGAATGAGTTCCTCCCTCGTGAACACGATTTTCTGCGCCGTTTTGTCAAGCTTCGCGTCCTTCAGCGCGATTTCCCTCGCTTCCTCTAAGGTGATAATTCTCTTTGTGTCGGGGTCTGCATTCTCTTGGTGGTTCAAAAGCTCATCGAGGGGCATAAGAGCGACCTCGTCTGCGGGCAAGCCGGTTTCATTTGAAACGGCAAGGATGTAATCCGCTTTTCCAACGGAGATATTAAGCTGTTTTGCAAGCTCTGCGGCCTCGGCATTATCTGCGTTTTCGGAGTGAAAAACCAGCGTTCCCACAGCGCCGGTCTGCTCCAAGGCACCCTTGATTTCCGCGGAAAGAGCTTCTTTCAGCTCGGAGTTTCCGTTTATCCGGGAATCAAAGGAAATCAGAACCGCCGCTTCTCCGTTTTCCATATATCCGCAGGTTTTATACGCATCGACGGTTCGGGTCAGAGCGGTTTCCACGCTCTGCTTTTTCAAATCAACGCCGCAGAGGGCGTTTTCCGCATCGTCGTTCAAAAAGCGAACGTCTTTTATCACTCCGCTTTTGGCTACGGTGTATTCGACTCCGGGGTTTACGTCCATGGTGAACGCTCCCACCGCAGCGCCGCCGCGGGCGATGCCCAAGGCGATACCGGCGCAGACAATCAGCGCAAGGCAGGCCGCCGCCATGCCCAATTTGGCGAAGCCGTAATTTTTCTTTACGGCTATATCTTTTTCCGCGTCTGCAATTAAATCATCGTTTATGTTTCCCATGGAATAAAGAAGCATTTCGGCTTTCATAGCATGATACCCTCCTTTTCAAGATATGTTTTCAGTTCGTTTCGCATACGAAAGAGCATGGACGCCGCCTTGCTTTCGCTTATTCCGTACGCCTCTGCAATATCCTTTATGGAATAGAGGTGCCAATATCTGCGAACGAAGATATTGCGGTTCAGCTTCGGCTTTGAATAGAGAAAATGTTCAATGGCGGAGATAAGCTCCTTTTCCTCCGCGGCTTGCTCCACGTTCGTGTTTGCGGGAATGCAGGCTTCAAGCTCCGACAGCACAAGCTCGACCTGTCCGCAGCCGCGTTTTTCGGCGGCGTATCGCTTGTAGCGGTTAAGGGCGAGGTTCCGTGTGATTTTACCTAAGTAGATTGACAAACGGTTCGGGCGGCTTGGGGGAATTGAGTTCCACGCACCCAAATATGTATCGTTGGTACATTCCTCCGCGTCCCGATTGCTTCGCAGAATGTTATATGCGATTGTGTGGCAGTAGTTACCGTACTTTTCCGCGGTGGCGGCAATCGCGCTTTCGTCTCGTTCCCAGTACAGGTCGATTATATCAATATCTTTCATAGCAACCTCCTTTCCCGCTGTGTAAAGGCCTTTCACCTATATAGACAACAAAAATTATTTTTCATTGCACGAAAAGAAAAATTTTTCCCTCAAATTTATTATATCCAGTTACGGCGGGGATTTCTACCCGATTTGACATAAAATATATCGAATTATGCCTGATTTTGAGCATAAAAAAGCACCGGGAAAAGCCCGAAGGCATTTCCCGATGCTTAATCTTACCGCTTTCGGCGGTGCGGAAATTTCCTCGCAGAAAAATACACTGCGCTCTAACACGGAAAATAGCCCTGCCGAAGCTCGGAAGGGCTAAATAAGCTAAAAATCAATTCGGTGTCAGATAGCGCGGGTGACTTTGCCGGAGCGCAGGCAACGAGTGCAAGCGTAAACATGGCAGGGTTTACCGTCAACAACAGCTTTTACGCGACGGACATTAGCTTTCCAGGTTCTGTTGGAACGTCTGTGGGAATGGGAGACTTTGATACCAAAGGTAACACCTTTTCCGCAGAAATCACATTTTGCCATAATGGCACCTCCTTTGTTCTTTCAGAAAGTCAACATTCATATTTTATCAGATAAAATATAAAAAAGCAAGGGTTTAAGTACAAAAAATACAGTGATTTTTGTAAATTTTGTTCCGAAGCTTCAAAAAATCGTGTTTACAAAAAATTTACGCCCGGTTTTGCCCTACAAAAGCCTCTCGCCCTTGTAAAATCATTTCTTTTCTTATATAATAAAATAAATAACTATGCTACAATTTATTACAGGAGAATACTATGCCTTCAATTTTTCAAATGAGTTTTCAGTCAATGCTTTATATATTGCTCATTCGCCTTATAATTGCGCTCACGGCGCTGCCAATACACGAATGTGCTCATGCCTATGCCGCCATGCGTATGGGCGACCATACCGCCGAACGGCAGGGCAGACTTACGCTGAACCCCCTTGCACATTTCGACCCCATAGGTACGACGGCGATTATCCTTTTCGGCTTCGGCTGGGCGAAGCCGGTGCCGATTAACCCCCTCAACTTTGAAAATCCAAAGAAGGGTATGATGCTTTCCGCACTGGCGGGTCCGCTTTCGAATATCGGAATGGCGTTCCTTGCCATGGTGGGCTACAAGCTCACCCCGCTGCTTGCGTATATAGGACTCGGCACAGCGTTCGTGACGACTCTTTCCACATTCTTCTTTTACGCCATGAGCATAAATATTTCTCTCGGCGTATTCAATTTAATTCCCATACCGCCTCTTGACGGCTCTCGTATCGCAACCTATTTTCTGCCGCAGAAAACCTATTTCAAAATAATGCAGTACGAACGCTATATTTTCGTTGCGTTTTTCATTATTCTTTGGCTCGGACTTCTCGATATGCCGATTTCGTTTGTGGATAACATTGTCACCGGCGGACTTGACTTTTTGACTAAGCCGATAAACTGGCTTGTAAGCGCAATCATAGGATAAAAGAATTAGTTTGGAGATACGATTTTGACGGAAAAATTACAGTATAAGCTGGAAAGCTTTGAAGGCCCGCTCGACCTTTTGCTTTTCCTCATTCAAAAGCACAAGCTTAATATTTACGATATAAATATCTCCGAGCTTTTGGAGCAGTACACAAATGCCATTCAAAGCGTGGAAAGCCTTGAGGATTTGGAGGGCGCTTCGGAATTTTTGGAGATGGCGGCAAGACTGGTTTATATCAAAACCGCGATGCTGCTGCCGAGGGACGACGATGAAGACAAAGACAAGCTTCGCCGGGAGCTGCAAGGCGAGCTTATCGAATATCAGGCCTGCAAGAACGCCGCGGAGTATCTGCGGGACAGATTTTGCGGAAACAGCCTGTTCTCCCGCGCGCCTGCAAAGATAGAGGCGGACAACACCTATTCCCGCAAGCACCCGCCGGAGGATGTGCTCAGAGCGTATCTTTCCGCATTGGGAAGAAAGCAGCGCAAGCTTCCGCCGCCGGTGGAGGCGTTCAGCGGAGTTGTGCATACTAAGCTTATTTCCGTGCCGTCCAGAGCTATTATGCTGCTGCGAAGGCTCTATAAAAAGACGAAGCTCAAGTGGAACGAGGTTTTCGGCCATTCCGGAAGAAGCGAGAGCGTGGCGATGTTCCTTGCGGTTTTGGATCTTGTGAAGAACGGCAGAGTGGAAATCAGCGACGACAACCAGACGCTTGTGCTTTGCGGCGAGCAAAAGCACAGGAACAGAAAGGAAAGAGAGGACGCCTTAATTGGAACTTGAACAGTATGAAAAAATGGCAGAGGCTATACTCTTTGCCGGCGGCGAGCCGGTGGAGCAGAAAACCGTAGCCGCAGCCATGGAGCTTGATGAGGAGGCCGCCGTCACGGTTTTGGAGAGCCTTCGGGCAAAATACGAAAAATTCTCAAGCTCGATAGAGGTGCTTCGCCTTGACACCCAGTGGCAGCTTTGCACCAAAAAAGAGTACGAGCCGTATATTCGCAGCGCATTTGAAATAAAGCGCAACGCTCCGCTTTCTCAGGCGGCTATGGAGGTGCTTGCGGTTGTGGCGTACAATCAGCCCATAACCCGCGCCTTCGCCGAGCAGGTGAGAGGAGTGGACTGCTCCGGAGTTATGTCCACCTTGGCGGAAAAGGGGCTTATAGAGGAAGCAGGCAGGCTTGACCTGCCGGGTAAGCCCATCGCATACAGAACAACGCCGCTTTTCCTGCGGTCGTTCGGACTTTCCTCACTTGAGGACCTGCCGCCCATAGCGGACGAAGCGGAAACCTCCGAAAAAGAGGACGAGGCGGAAAGACAGGAGGAAATCAAGGATCAGCAGTCGCTGTTCGACGGGCAATAAAGAAATTCTGCCGGTGGGGAGGTGGTTACCGCGGGCTGGCTGATTTTTTTGGGAATAATACTGTTTATAATCTTGCTTTTGGCGCTGCCGGTTCATGTAATCGCCGAATGGAACGAGAAGCTCACCCTGCGGGTGCGGTATCTGTTTTTCAAATTCACGATAATTCCCGGCAAGGAAAAAGAAAAGAAAAAGAAAACGCCGAAAGAAGAAAAAGAAGAAAAGCCTACGGAAGAAAAACCGAAAAAGCCGAAGAAAAAGCATACGCCAGAAGAAATTATTGACGGCTTTATCGACGCGGTGCACCGCTACGGTCCGGGAGCAAAGCAAATTTTGCGGAACATAAGAGTTCACAGGCTGGAAGGCTACTGGCAAATTGCGGCGGAGGACGCCGCAGCCTGCGCCATTCGCTACGGAAGAATTTGCGCGCTGCTCAATACGGCGTTCGGCTTTTTGCGAAATTTGGTTAAAATCGAAAAGACAAAGCTTCGGGTATATCCGGATTTTACCGCGGAAAAGGAAGAAATCCGCGTGCTTGCGAATATAGAAGCAAATCCGCTGATAATTTTAATCGGCGGAATACGAATAGCCTTTGCGCTGCTCAAGGATATGACCGCGAAACAGAAAAAAGAAACTTCAAAAAGGAGTGTACATAAATGAGCGAAAAAAATCTTGAAGGGCTGCTTAACGTTTCCCTCGAAAACATCAAAGGTCTTGTGGATTCCAACTCCATAATCGGAAGCCCCATCACCACTCCGGACGGAACCACCATTATTCCGGTATCCAAGGTTAGCTTCGGCTTCGCCTCCGGCGGCTCGGATTTTCCCTCCGCAAGCCCCAAGGAGATGTTCGGCGGCGGAAGCGGCGGCGGCGTGACCATTCAGCCCATGGCGTTCCTTGTAATAAAGGGTGAGAGTGTGCGGATGATTCAGGTTGCGGATAAAGACAATATTCCGGAACGCCTTGCGAACATGGTTCCGGACGCTATCGACACGGTTTCCTCACTTATCGGCGGCAGGAAGAAGGGCGCCGAGAAACAGACTGTCGTCGAGGAAACAAAGCCGGAAAAGCCCGCAGAGAAAAAGCCGGAGAAGGCAAATCCCTCGGAAAAAGCACAGTGACATAATTCCGAGCTGCCCCCGCATATATCTTTGCGGGAGTGATATAAATTGCGAAAAACAATCGCTTTGATTTTGACCGTGCTCATAATTTTTGCCTTGAGCACCGAGGCTTTTGCAGAGGCAAAGGGCACGGTGCTCATTGACGCGGAAAGCGGCAGAGTGCTCTTTTCACGAAACAAGGACGAGCGCCTGCCCATGGCGAGCACCACGAAGATTATGACCGCGCTTATAGCGCTGGAGCAGACGGACGCGGACGAACGCTTTACGGTAAGCGGCAGCGCCATAGCGGTGGAGGGCTCCTCCATGGGGCTTTTGCCCGGGGACAGCGTGACCCTGCGCGTTTTGGCGGAGGGAATGCTTCTCGCTTCGGGGAACGACGCGGCAAATGCCGCCGCAGTGCGTGTGGCAGGCTCCGTACCCGCTTTTGTGCGCCTTATGAACGAAAGGGCGGCGGAGCTCGGCATGAAAAACACGAGCTTTATGACCCCTTCAGGGCTTGACGGAGAGCGGCACTGCTCCACGGCATACGATATGGCGCTGCTCGGACGGGCGGCGCTGCAAAATCCAGATTTTGCGGCTATTTGCGGCAGGGTAAGTATGACTGCGGAGTACGGAAATCCGCCGTACCGGCGGGAGCTTTACAATCACAACAGGCTCCTGAGAACCCTTGAGGGCGCAACGGGAGTTAAAACCGGCTTTACGAAGAAAGCCGGACGCTGTTTGGTTTCCTCTGCGGAGCGCGATGGCGTAAAGCTTATCTGCGTGACCCTCGGCTGTCCGGAGGATTGGGATTACCACACCCGACTGTATGAGGACTATTTTGCCGTGCTCAAACAAACGTCTCTTGAGCACCGAGTCCCCGCAGTCACCGTTCCCGTGACCGGCGGCACGGCAAATTCCGTGGCGCTTTATGCAAAACCGGTTTCCGCAGCACTGTTTGAGGGGGAGGAGGAGAGCATAACGACGGTTTTGAGCACGGAGCCTTTTCTCTTTGCTCCGGTTGAGCACGAAGCCGTCGCAGGCTGGGCATATTTCTTCTCAAACGGCATGCTCATCGCAAAAACGCCGCTTGTCACGAAAAATTCCGTGGAGGCAAAACGGTACGAAAAAAGCTTTTGGCATAAAATAAAGGATAAGTTTAATTTTCAGGAGAACAGATGAAAGATACGAGAATTCAAAAGGCAATTGCCGACGCAGGCTACACCTCCCGCAGAAAGGCGGAGGAGCTTATCGCCGCGGGCAAGGTAAAGGTGAACGGCCGCCCTGCGGAGATAGGCATGAAGGTGGATGTGAAGCACGATCTCATCACCGTTAACGGCGAAGAAATAAACGCCGCAGCGGGGGATAAGCTTTGGTATATTGCGCTTAATAAACCCCGCGGGTTTGTTACCACAACCTCCGACGAGCTTGGCAGAAAAACCGTAATGGATTTGGTTACGGATATTCCCGCAAGAGTTTACCCCATAGGCAGACTTGACCGCAACAGCGAGGGACTGCTGCTGCTCACTAACGACGGTGCCTTCGCCAATATGATTATGCACCCGAGCGGCAATATTACAAAGACCTACCGGGTGACCGTCCGCGAGGACGCCAACGAGGAGCACCTTGTGCAGCTTGCGGAGGGAGTGAAAATCGACTCCGGAATTACAAGACCCGCACAGGTTACGGTGCTTGAAAAGGGCGAGGAACGCACCGTTATGCAGTTTATTATCAGCGAGGGCAAAAACCGCGAGATAAGAAAAATGTGCGAGGCGGTGGGACTCACCGTAATCCGCCTCAAGCGCACCTCCATAGGCGCTGTACGCCTTGGTATGCTTGCACAGGGAAAATGGCGCGAGCTTACCAAAGAGGAGCTTACGGCGCTGCGTAACGCCTCCAGAAAGGGCGTTGCGGAGCAGCCCGCAAAGAAAAAAGAGACCCACGCAAAAAAGCCCTTCAAAAAGTTCGTAAAAAGACCTTGATGAAACGAAAAAGCCTTTCGGTAATTCCGAAAGGCTTTTTTATGAACAAAAAGCCCGAAGCACTGCTTCGGGCAAGATGTTTTATCAAATTAGCTGAGATAAATGGTTGCTGCGTAAACGAGAATGGTGATTACAAAGAAAGCAATGGCAAGATACTTGGTCATGCGGCAAAGCTTTGCTTCGTTGCTCTTACCCTCTGCGTTAAAGCCGCCGGAGCTTTTTCCGCCAAGAGCGGCCATACCATCGGCTTTGCTGCTCTGAAGAAGAACAGTGATGGTGATAAGAACGCAGGTTATGATAAGAAGAATACTTCCGATGATTTCGTAGACAGACATAATAAACCTCCAAATAACACAATAGCTTGTATTATAATAACACAGCTATCGCCAATTTGCAAGAGTTTTTTCAAAAAAACAAAAAGTGGTTTCGATTTGCCATGCATTATATAAAAAGCGGTGGGAATAATGATAACAGCCGCTCGGTTTTGATGATAAACGGCGTTTGCTTAATCAAAATCAAGCAGCTTTTTTACGGGTGTTTCATAGGATGAAACACCCGTTTTATTATTGATTAAACAAAATCGGGGATGTCTTCGGTATTTGAGAACTCAACAAATCTGTCCTCGTAGGTTCCGTCGGCAATTTTTTTGAGCTTTTTTCTTCTGGGGTAGAACACCTCGAATGCGGAAAACGCCGCAAACACAGCTATGAAGGGAGTAAGACGTTTAAGCGCCTTGCTGGTGGAAACGCCGAACAGAACGCCGAGGGAGAGCACAAAGGCCTGACACCAAAGAAAATCCTTGTAATCAAAGTCCTTAAAAATATCGTGGGCCCTGTCGTACCATTTTCTTAAAAACGCGTGCATATGCATAAAACAATCTCCTTTCAGATTATAAATTACAATGTGATTTGTTCAAAAAGGTCGCCGTCCTTCGGAATTGCGCCCGCAGCGGGCAGGTTGCGCGTGCGGAAGCGGTGAGCATTTTCGAGCATCCCGTCAGTAAAGGGCTTTACCGAGGAAACAACGGCGTTCTTTTTCAGTGTCATTACCGCAACGCCTTGGGTGTCGCGGGCTGCTTTCGGCGGAATTGCGCCGGAATGAACCAGAAGTACGCGTCCGCCGGAGGATGTGAGCATATACTCGCTGTCCTCCTCCGTTTGGAAGCAGGCAACCAGAGGCGATTTGTCGCAGTATGCGCCGAGAAGGCGCTTTCGTTTGGTCTTTGTTTCGTAGGAAGAGAGCGTAACCTTGGCGGCTTTTCCGTTCTCATAAAAGAATAACATAAAACCTGTGAACTTTTCAACCACTGCCATAAAAATTACGCTTTCACCCTCGTCAAAGCCGAGCTTTGACGGAATGTAATCACCCATGACGCTTGTTTTGGTATCCTCAAAGTCCGCGGCGCAGGCTTTATAGACCTGATATTTGTTGCTGAAGAACAGCAGCTCGGCGTTGTTTTTGCTTTCCTTGGCGATGATTATTTCGTCGCCCTCTTTTAGCTTGTGCTCGCCGGACATACGCAGTGACTGGGGCGTAATCTTTTTGAAGTAGCCCTCCTTTGTGAAGAAAAGCGTTACCGGGTAATCGGGAATTTCCTCAACCGGGTCGGCTGCGGCGGTTTCGCTTACATAAATAATTTCGCTTCTGCGGGGCTGATCGTATTTTTTAATCACATCTTTAAGCTCGGATATGATAATATCGTTTATACGCTCCGGGTTCGCCAAAATGTCCTCCATTTCGGCAATTTCGCTGCGAAGGCTTTCAATATCCGCGGTGCGCTTGAGGATATAAGATCGGA
>USFO01000065.1 GCA_900553955.1 uncultured Oscillospiraceae bacterium | reverse complement strand
GGCGCAAGCCCCGCCATGCGGCACTTTATGTCGAGGAACTTCTCCGCGCCGAGATCCGCGCCGAAGCCTGCCTCCGTAACCGCATATTCGCCGGTTTTTAGCGCCGTTTTGGTGGCAATAACGGAGTTGCAGCCGTGGGCGATGTTCGCAAAGGGGCCGCCGTGAACAAATGCGGGCGTTCCCTCCAAAGTTTGCACCAAATTCGGCTTGAGAGCGTCCCTGAGCAGCGCCGCCATGGCTCCCTGCGCCTTCAAATCCCGAGCCGTAACCGGCTTATCATCATAGGTGTAGCCGACTATTATCCGCCCGAGGCGTTCCTTGAGGTCGCTTACGGAATTTGCAAGGCAGAGCACCGCCATAATTTCGCTCGCAACGGTTATGTCAAAGCCGTCCTCCCG
The DNA here is from genome assembly GCA_900553955.1 of uncultured Oscillospiraceae bacterium. Taxonomy (GTDB): domain Bacteria; phylum Bacillota; class Clostridia; order Oscillospirales; family Ruminococcaceae; genus UMGS1668. The sequence continues at coordinate 9,222 of USFO01000065.1, read as the reverse complement.
AGGTGTGCCGTTCATCCTGCCGCCGAGACCGTCCACAATACTGCGAAGCTGACGGTCGTTCATATCAACGCAGCGCTTCCATGTGATTTTGCGAGTGTCGATGCCCAGGGCGTTGCCCTGCTGAATGTGGTTATCGAGCATTGCGGCAAGCAGGTTGTTCGCCGCACCTATGGCATGAAAATCCCCGGTAAAATGCAGGTTTATGTCCTCCATGGGAATAACCTGAGCATAGCCGCCTCCCGCAGCGCCGCCCTTTATTCCGAAAACCGGACCGAGGGACGGTTCACGCATGGCAACAACTGCTTCTTTTCCTATGCGCCGCAGTCCGTCCGCCAAGCCGATGGTGGTGGTGGTCTTTCCCTCCCCCGCCGGAGTGGGCGTAATTGCAGTTACGAGCACCAGCTTGCCCTGCTTCTCCGGCGCTTCGGCAAGGAACGAAAGGTCAATTTTCGCCTTGCTTCTGCCGTACTGCTCAATGTACTTTTCGTCAATGCGGGCGCGCTTTGCTATTTCGAGTATATGCTCCGGCTTTGCCTGACGAGCGATTTCAATATCGGATAAATATGTCATAGCGTTTTTAACAGTCTCTTTGGCTTCGATTGTTTCTTATCCCAATTTTTCTGCAAGGGTATCGGCAATGGGGTCAAGCCAATCGCCCTTGCATTCTTCTATTCTGCCCTCGTCGCATTTCTCTGCGATTTCCGCGTCTATCGGAATACTTGCGGTGGTGGGGATACCGTATTTCTCTGCGATTTCCTCCACATGGCTTTCGCCGAAAATGCGGTGAACCTTTCCGCAGTCGGGGCATTTGAAGCTTGCCATATTCTCAACAACTCCGAGCACGGGAATATCCATCATACCCGCCATTTTAACGGCCTTTTCGACTATCATTCCCACAAGCTCCTGCGGCGAGGTCACAACGATTATTCCCGCAACCGGCAGCGACTGGAACACGGTAAGCGGAACATCGCCGGTACCCGGAGGCATATCGACGAACATATAGTCCACATCGTTCCAAATAACATCCTGCCAGAACTGCTTCACCGTTCCGGCAATAACCGGACCGCGCCATACCACGGGCTCGGTTTCGTCCTCAAGCAAAAGGTTTACGGACATAATTTCAATGCCGGTTTTGCTGAAAACAGGCACTATACCCATATCGCTGCCCTCCGCCTTTTCGGTTATGCCGAAAGTTTTAGGGATGGACGGGCCTGTTACATCTGCGTCAAGAATTGCGGTTTTATATCCGCGGCGCTGCATAATGGCTGCAAGCAGCGAGGTTACAAGGGATTTACCCACGCCGCCTTTGCCGCTCACTACGCCGATAACGTTCTTCACATTCGAAAGCTCGTTTTGGGGAACAAGAAAGCTTTCTCTGCTCTGCTCCCGGGAGGCACAGTTTTCGCTGCAGCTGCTGCAATCATGATTACATTCGCTCATAGAATACATCTCCTGTCTTTTGCGGCGGAATTTTGCCGCATACTATTTTTAATTATAGCACGTTTCCGCCGAAAAGTTAACCTTGCAAAGCGAAAAATAAATTTTTTCGCCTTTAAGGCAGATTTCTTTTACGAAAACTGTCGCATTCTTGTAAAATTTGTGGTATAGTTATAATGAGTTTTTTATGGGGAGTGTTTTTTCTTGGGTGCAACTGCTGTTTTCGGCGTGTTTTTCGTCGATGTTAAGGGTTTCCCTTTTCGGCACTATGTTTCTACCGGGCGGAATCTCGGTTCCGTAAAAATCGTTCACGGCGGTGTTTCCCGCAATGTGTGCGAGGATTTCGCCAACGTGGGTATGCCGGTGGAGTTCGTAAGCGTTACGGATAAAACCAGCATAGGCAAAGACGTTGTTTCTCACCTAAGGGAGCTTGGTGTCGGCACACACTATATTACCGAAGTTGAAGAAAACGGCATCGGAATGTGGCTTGCCGTTATGGATGACAACGGCGACCTTGCGGGCTCCATTTCGCAGATGCCGGATGTTGTTGCCCTTGAAAAGCACATAGATAAATACGGAGACGAAATAGTTTCCGGCTGTGAAAATATTATTCTTGAAATGGACGCTTCCGGCAGCATTTCCGCAAAGGTGCTTGCTCTTGCGGAAAAATATAACAAAAAAGTTTATGTCATCGTCGGCAACATGAGCGTTATTCTTGCGCACCCGCTTTATCTTTGCCGCACCGCCTGCTTTATATGCAATGAAATCGAAGCCGGAAGGCTCTTTGATATGAACATAGAAAATCTTGACCCTGCGGAAATGCTCGTCCTGCTCAGAGAAAAATCCCGGCAGATGGGTATTCCCACCATGGTAATCACCATGGGCGCAAGAGGCTCCGTCTACTATGACAGCGAAAAGGACGAGGGCGGAATTTGTCCCTCCCTGCCGACGGAGCTTGTGGACTCCTCCGGCGCGGGCGACGCTTTCCTTGCGGGAACGGTTATGGGGCTTACCAGAGGATACAGCCTTAAAAAGGCTGTACATACCGGAACAAAGCTTGCCTCCCTCACCATCCAAGTGGAGGAAAGCTCCTGCCCGAAAGACCCGCAGTTCTTCGATGAATTTGAGCTTCTCTATACAAAATCCATAAAATAAGGTGGCTTTTTTCATGTCCGATAAAACAAAAGGTAATGTTCTATTCGCTGTGCATCTGCTCTCTCTGCTTTTGATTATATACATAAAAATTATCAGGCCATGCGATATTGAATATGTCAAAGCGCTGTATTCCGATTTGCCTTTGGCAAGCGTTGTTCTGTGGGATATGTTCAACTACGTCCCGTTCAAATTTATTACCGACCCGGCAAGCTACTCTTCGCAATACTGGATTGCAAAGGTAATCTTCAACCTGCTGCTTTATTTCCTGCCGTCGTTCACATTTGTTGATCAGCCCGAAAACGGCAAAGCCCCCTCGTTTATAAAACACATGCTGTCCATTGGGGTTATCGCCCTCGCCATCGAGACTGTAAGCTGGTCTTTATTTTGCGATGCATTTTATATAGATAATTTTATTCTGAATATGATCGGTGCTACCGCAGCCTTTTTCATATCGCGAAAAGTTATAAAGTATGAATAAAATTTTTAATCCCATTCGTTTTGCGAACGGGATTTTTTTGCAAAAAAATCCGCAAAAAGCTGTTGCACTTTTGCGGATTTTTCGTCTTATATTATAGAAGCGGTTTTTCCGCCTCTGTTTGTGGCCACGAATTCGCTGAAAAGGAGGTTGTTTATGTTACCGGTATTTATTGTTTCCATCGAAGACGACAGCACTCGGGAATTTATGACAAAGTTATATCTTCGTTTTTATAACCCGATGCTGAAAAAAGCCCGGGCAATGGTCGGCGACGATAGCTCCGCTGAGGAAATTGTTCAGGAAACATTTTTGCGGCTTATTAAGAAATCCGATTATGTTATGAACATCGACCGACCGAAAATTCCTTATTATCTTATGGCAGCGGTGCGCAACACCGCAGTCGACAGCTACCGCAAGCTGAAAAAAGGCGGTTTTCAGGTTTCGTTCAGCCTTGACGATGAAGCCGCGGCGGAAACCGTCGCGGATATTTCACCGCAACCGGACGAAATCTACATCCACGCAGAGCTTTGCTCTGAGGTTGCGGAAAGCATCGCCATGCTTTCCGACCGCGACAGGCTGCTGCTGGAGGCAAAATATCTGCTTGAAGAATCGGACGAGGAAATTGCCGCGGAATTCGGCATTTCCGTAAACAGTGTGCGCAGCGTACTCTGCCGAGCGCGCAAGCGTGCATACAAGTTATTACAAAAGGAGTGATTTTATGCTTAATTCTGAGCGTATTTTTTCCGACAGCCGAACGCGCGCAGGAATTGAGGACGCGTTTTTCCGCCGGGCAATGGCGCTTTACTGCGAGAACGAATGCAAAAAAGTAATCGCGGAGCTTGAAGCCTCCGGCGAAGAAGCCGAAGTAAGCGCAAAGCCGCTTTTCGGAATTTTTGCAAAGCTCCGCCGTGAGCGCGGCTTTTCCTCCGCCTTTCGCATAGCGAAAAAGGTCACCGACCGGGTAGCGCTGCTCGTTCTCGCCGCGGTAATTGTCTTTGCCGGCGCCGTCACCACCTCAGCCGAGGTTCGCAGCTCCCTTGCGGAATTTACAAGCCGATGGGGAATGTTTACGAACATGGCAGGCGAACGCTTCAACCTGAACGGAGAGGATGTAAAGAGCTTTTCAGTAAACTATGTTCTTGGGTGGAACTTTGACTCAGACGGATACAAAAAAATCGTTCACGAAAGCAAGGTTTTCGGCGGAATAGTGTATCTTCCCTCCAGCAGCTACTATGTAAATTATACCTATGGAATAGACGGCTATCCCGCCGCTATATGCAACGGAAATTCGTACAGAATTTCATACGAAGAGCCTACGCCCATAAAAGGCATTATCACCACCAACAGGAATGGAAACGCCACTTTTTATCCATACTATAACGAAAACGGCGATAATCTTTATATCGTGTGCGAACGTGAAGAATACACGGAATATGACTTTGAAAAAAACACCCATCTTTACCTTCCCGACGGAACGGAAGCTAAGGTTCAACCCTTTGGCATAGGGCTCAGCGTGCTGAAATACGACCCCAACGGCGGTGACGCAGGGTCAACATCGAATTTTGATGAAATCTGCCCGGAAAACTCCGGATTTGTTGAGGCAGAAATTATGTTTGAAGACATAAGCGTGTTTCCCAGAGCCGTTTCTGAAGACGATGGAATTTTCGACACTCACGCACTCGGTCTTGTTCATAGCTTTGACGACATAACCGTAACAAAAGTCATAAACGACAGTTCCGTCACTCCCATTCACGAAATGAAGCATACCAGCCCTGCGGGCGACAACGCACTTTTCTCCTTTTCCATTCCCGATACTTCAGATTCCGGCGATTTTTACACCACTCCGCGCTCTAAATATCTCGCAAAGATTTATCCCACTCAGTCCGTATTCCCGCTGACCGCCGACGAACAATTATTTCTGAAAAGCAGCGAAGCCGCAGATATGGCTTACGCCATCGGAACGTTCACCGGCGTAAATAGCTATAACATTGATTCCGGAAGCTGGACTTTCTTTGATTCCCTTGAAAACGCAGACCCGGATGAGCTTTTATATATCGCTTTATTAAACGCCGCTACCATTCAGATGAACGAAACATATCATTTTGCGGAAAATCTTAAAGACAGCACCGTTGAGTTCCGGTATAAAGAAGACGAAAATTCACCGCTCGGCATTGTGATGAAATCTGCGGCAAAGGAGGGTGTGCATATCACAAAAGCCGTACTTTCGGTAAATGTTGAAAGCACTTTTTATAATATGTTCGGCTACGACACCGAATTTGAGCTTCACTCCCTTGAAAAATACGGGTGGCGATATATTCCCGAAATCGGAATGTTCGTAACGGACTGTGACCTCGGCTGTGATAATATAGCTATCCGCCCGATGAATATGCAGATACTCAGCATTGAACAAAGCGGCGACACTTATCTTGTGGAAGCCGTTCCCTGCTGCCATTACATCGACCCATCCGACGGAAAACCTTATGTGTGGCTTTACTCCGACCCCAAGGTAAAGGTGACGGAAAGCAATAAAGAAAAGCTGCTTGAGGGTCCCCATTATTATTACACCTTGCAGAAAACTGCCGACAATTTTTATGTGCTCAACAATCACTATTCAATTTTAGCCGCAACCTGTGAGCCGTAACCCCATACAAAAAAGAAGCCCGGTCTGTGCCGGGCTTCTTTTACTTTATCTGTAAGCTTTATTTCATCAGGCTGCACACAAGGTCGGAGTATTCGGACGGATCTTCAAGAGGCAGACCTGCGATAAGCAGCGCCTGGTCGTAGAGTATCTTCGCATACTTTGCGGCAAGCTCCTTATCGGTGCTCATGGCGTTCTTCATTGCGGCAAAGGCGCTGCTGTCCGCGTTCAGCTCAAGCACGTGTTCGCCCTCGAAATCGGCAAGCTCGCCGCCCTGCTTACGCATATATTTTTCCATTTCAATGCTCACGCCGCCCTCTGCGGTAAGACAGCAGGCGTGGGATTTGAGTATTCTCGAAATGCGCGCCTCTTTGATTTTTCCGCCCAAGGTTTCCTTTACAAAGTCGAGAACCTCCTTGTTGTCGGCGGCCTTTTGCTCCGCCTGCTTCTTTTCCTCGTCGCTTTCCGGCAGAGCGTCGTCATCGTTCACGGATTTGGTCTTTTTGCCCTTGTATTCGCCCACGAACTGCATTACGAACTCATCCACATCGTCGGTGCACCAGAAAATCTCGTAGCCCTTATCGAGTATGCGTTCCGCCTGGGGCAGCTTTGCAAGCTGAGCTTCGTTTTCGCCCGCCGCATAGTAGATATATTCCTGTTCCTCCGGCATACGGCTTACATACTGCTCGAACGAGGTGAGCTTGTTTTCCTTGGAGGAATCGAACATCATAAGGTCAAGGAGCTGATCCTTGTGCATACCGTAATCCGCCGCTGCGCCGTACTTTATCTGACGGCCGAATGCGTTCCAGAACCGCTCGTACTTTTCCGGCTCCTCCTGCTGCATTTTGATAAGTCTTGCCTTGACTTTTTTCTCAATGTTCGCAGAAATAGTCTTGAGCTGGCGGTCGTGCTGGAGCATTTCACGGCTTATGTTCAGCGAAACGTCGGGAGTGTCCACAACGCCGCGCACAAAGCGGAAATATTCCGGCAGCAGGTCGGAGCATTTGTCCATAATGAGCACGCCGGAGGAATAAAGCTGCAAGCCCTTTTCAAAATCCCTTGTGTAGTAGTCGTAGGGTGCCTTTGCGGGAATGAACAGCAGCGCTTTGTAGCTTACAACGCCCTCCGCAGCTATGCTTATGCTGCAAAGCGGGTCTTCAAAGTCGCCAAATTTTTGCTTATAGAAATCGTTATATTCTTCCTCGGTAACATCTTTTTTGTTCTTCTGCCAAACGGGAATCATGGAGTTTACGGTTTCCCACTCCTTGTATTCCTCCCACTCCGGCTTATAGTCTTCGGGAGCGTCCGCGGGTTTTTCCTTCTGACGGCTCTTTGTCACCTCCATACGAATGGGGTAGCGAATATAATCGGAATATTTCTTAATAAGATGCTCCAAACCGTATTCCTCAAGGTACTCGCAGTAGTCCTCGTCCTCGGTATCGGGTTTTATGTGCATAATGACGTCCGTACCCACGGAATTTTTTTCACATTCGGTGATTGTGTAGCCGTCCGCACCCTCGGATTCCCATTTATATGCCTTGTCGGAGCCATAGGCCTTGGAAATAACGGTGATTTTATCGCTGACCATAAATGCGGAATAGAAGCCCACGCCGAACTGACCGATAACATCGGTGTCGCTCTTGGTTTTGTCCTCATCGGAAAGGTCTTTTTTGAATTGGAACGAGCCGCTCTGTGCTATGGTGCCGAGGTTGTGCTCAAGCTCTTCTTTCGTCATGCCGATACCGTTATCCGAAACGGTAAGTGTGCGGTTTTCCTTATCCGGAACGACCACAATTTTGAAGTCGGAACGGTTCATGCCCACCTTGTCATCCGTCAGTGCGACATAAGCGAGCTTGTCTATTGCGTCGCTTGCGTTGGAGATTATTTCTCTGAGGAAAATCTCTTTATGAGTGTAAATGGAGTTTATCATAAGCTCCAAGAGCCGTTTCGACTCTGCTTTAAATTCTTTCTTTGCCATAAATAATACGCCTCCATATATGTAAAAACAAAAATTTTAACTCGTTTTGGCACTCTGTATTTCCGAGTGCTAATACATAATACACCCTGTGCTTCTATAAATCAAGTATATTTTGTGAACAAATTATTTGCCATAGCATTTGTTTTGTGCTATAATTACATTGTTTTATTTAACATTATATATTATATCGGAGGATGAAAATGTTAGGTGCGATTATCGGCGATATTGCCGGAAGTATCTATGAATTTAACAATATAAAGACCGAAGATTTTACCCCGTTCGAGGGAAAATGCTTCTTCACGGACGACACGGTTATGACTGTTGCCGTTGCGGACGCTTTGATGAGCGGCAAGCGCGACCCCAAAAAGACCGAAGCATGCATGATTAAATCCATGAAAAAGTTCGGCAAATCATACCCCAACGCAGGCTACGGCGGACGGTTCTCCGCATGGCTGCTCAATCCCGATCCGAAGCCCTACGACAGCTTTGGTAACGGCTCCGCAATGCGGGTTTCCCCGGTTGCATGGTATTTCCACAGCCTTGAAAAGGTTCAGCAGTTTGCAGAAATAAGTGCGAAGGTCACCCACGATCACCCGGAGGGAATCAAGGGTGCTTCCGCCGTGGCAACCGCAATTTTTATGGCGCGCAACGGCCGTGACAAAAACTACATAAAGCGCTATATCGAGCTGAAATACCACTACGATTTCAGTAAGACCCTTGACGAAATCCGCCCGAGCTATAACTTTGACGAAACCTGCCAGGGCACCGTTCCTGTGGCGTTTGAGGTTTTCTTTGAAGCGGAAAGCTTCGAGGATACTCTCAAAAAAGCAATCTCCATGGGTGGCGACAGCGACACCCTTGCCGCCATCGCGTGCAGCATTGCGGAAGGGTTCTACCCCATTCCGAAGGAACTGAAAGAAAATGCTCTTGCTGTTCTCGACCGCAAAATTTTGAGCATGCTCAAAAAGTGGGACGGCGATTTGAGCGTTTCCGCTTCGCCCTTTGAGCAGCGTGACATCCTGCTCTATACCGATTACCTGCTCACGAACCCGCGCACGGAAAAGAAAACCGTCACTCATCCGAATATGGATCAAAGCTTTGTGGTTCCGGATTACAGCGAAACGCTGTTTAACTTCTATCATGACGCCATGGTTTCTCCCTACTTCCGTGCGGATTACAAAGAGGTGCTTGCTCGGCACGACATCAAGCAGTACGGCGATATGATCGTTGAGCTGCCCGATGCCAGCGAAGTGCTGCTTTCCGCCATGCTCACACTGATAATCTCCGGCGAGCGCATAAACCCCGGCAACATTGCCTGGGCGGCGGAAACCGGCATCCTCGGTGATATTATGCAGGGTCTGCGTGACAAGCAGTAACCGCAGCCCCCGCCGTGCTCATTTTGAGCACAAAGCTGCAAAAGCAAAACAATCCGTGTTCATAACACAAAAGAAGAGTCCGATTTTATGAACAAGTCCATAAAAAAAGGACAATAGAAAAAAGAGACCTCCTATGGTAGAATTAAAGAAACTACTATAGGAG
>USFO01000064.1 GCA_900553955.1 uncultured Oscillospiraceae bacterium | reverse complement strand
TATATGTATTTTGTTCAATATATTTACAGTGATTTTAACCGGCGGTTTGAAACAAAAAAAGAAAAACGGTGGCAGTTTTGACCGACGGCAGTTTCGGCGAAGACTGCCTTTTTGGTTTCTTCAAAGCTTCAAAGCGCGCGGCTAAGATAAATAAATTTTTGGAGAGTGATTAAAAGGTATGAAAAAGGTAGTAGCAATGCTTCTTGCTGCGCTTATGGTGCTTTGCATTTTGCCGACGGCGGCTTTTGCGGAGGGAAACGACAATTCCGTTCCGGTATGGCCGGCGGAAGGCTCCATAAAGCTTGAAAAGGATGCAGAAGCGGTCGGAGGAGAAAACTCAAATTTGTGGGAAGTCACCCTGAGCATCCAGGGCAAAAACTACAAAACCACATCAGATGTGGTGCTTGTTATCGACAACTCTAACAGTATGTACGATGACGGACGCATGGCTAAAACCAAAACAGCGGCAATAGCATTTGCGAATGAGCTGTTGACGGAAGGAAGCAGTACAAGAATAGCGTTGGTCGTATATGCAACCAATGTACGCAGCTTTACAGGCTTTTACGATTACAATACGAAAGCTGAGCTTATTACGAAGATAAATGCAATAAGCAAAGAAGCGAATAATAACAACGGCGGTACGAACCAGCAGGCAGGCATCCACAAGGCGCAGGAGCTGCTCGCCTCCGCCGCATCCACCGGAAAAAACAAGAGCATGGTTATTCTGAGCGACGGCGAAGCAACTTACAGCCATCCGTTTACGGCAACCGCAACATATTCGAATTGCGAAGCATGGTCTAGTATAGGTTGTCCCCGCGGCGGAAGCCTTACAGGCATAAGCGCATTTACTCCGAATTATAATAAGATAATCGGAGAAGGCGACAGCTTTAATATGAGCTATAACGCCGAAGTAAGCGCAATATGCCCCAAGCACAATAAAACGAATACGCACAATAGAATATATAACCTTGACGGCACACATACCGCTTCGGGCGGAACAAACAACGGCGTAGCCACCATTTGGGAGGCGAACCAAGCCAAGGTCGCAGGGACGACGATTTATTCCGTGGCACTGCAGGCGGGCACAAACGGCGAAAACACGCTGAAGGCCTGTGCAAGCGACCCGGTAAAGGGATATTTCGCCATCGGCGCAAACGAAACCGACGTTGCGGGCAAGCTGACCGAAGCGTTTACCAGCATTGCGGGAAGCATTGCAATTGCGGCGAAAAACGGCGTTGTGAACGACCAAATGAGCGAGTTTGTCGACGTTTACTTTGATACTACGCATAACGCACCTATTATTACCAATGATTTAGATGCTTACAATGCCGGAAATGCGGATATTTATATCAGCCAGGGAACGGCAGCCTTTGAGGGAGAACCCGAAAAAATCATTTGGCAGGTGGGCAACGTCAACGAGGACGATCCGCCCGTTATGAAATACAGAGTTATTGCAAAACAAAAAAATTACGAGCCGGGTCGGCTTATTCCGACAAACGAGTTTGCAACCTTTGATTACACCGACTACAAGGACGAGAAGCAGAACGGCACTTTCCCTGTGCCGCAGGTAGCGATTAAAGGCGGTACGATTTTGGTTCATTATTATTTGGTGAACGGAGACGGCAAGCCGATTAACGAATCCGGCGTTGTGGTGGAAAGCCCGAAGTTCGCAAAACAGGTTAAAGAGGAACACTACTTTGTAAATGCGGAGGGGCAGAGCGGACTTAGTTACGGCACTTATACCGTGAACAAGGCGGATATTGAGGGACACAACTATTTCGGCAAATATTCCGTGGATGAAGGAGCTCTTATGACGGGCGACGCCGCCGCTGTGGAGCTTAGCACGGCGAACGCCAACCGCCATGTGTGGTTCGCATATAACAAGGAATTTACCGTTGTTCATGTTAAGGAAAACGGAAACACAAGCGAAAAATTCAGTGTTTCCGCGGGCTTTGATATGACGGCGCATGTAACCGAGGGCTATCTTTACGGCGGAACCTTCGCCGATGAAGCCTGCACTCAAGTGGCGAATTTTGGTGACGGCAACCCCACAGGCTTCCTTCCCGAGGCGGGCAAAACCTACTATATCTGGGAGGTTGACAGGGAATACCTTATGCCGAAGAGCCTGAGCTGCTGGGAGCATGTAGGAACCGGCATTGTGGATGTGATGGGATTTTATCTTGTAACGCCCATTGACCGCCTGAATTACAGCGAAGTCGGCTTCAGGGTCGGCGAAGCAAAGCTTCCGGCAAATCAGCTTACGGAAACGTATATGGACGGCGGCGAAACGGCAACTCTCATAAAAGAGGGAGACCAACCCGTTGTTTATCAAAAAATCAATGTCACCCGCAAGGACGGCGGAAGCGATTCCTACACCGTATCGAGCGTTACGAGCAAAACGGCAGGATACTTGGCTTGCTATTCCATGGACAAAGCCACCTATTGGAATGAAGCGGGCGCACAAATAACCTTTACCCCCTACTGGATAACGCTTGACGGTGTTGAAGTGACCGGAAGCGCAACCCGAACCTGTGAGTACAAGGGAGCGGGCAGTGATGCCGATACAACATATAAGAAGGTCGGCAAAGTTTCCGAAGTTGCCGCTGCGGTGGAGCCTGTGTTTACTTCCGCAGATAATGCAAACGGTTTGACCTTGCTTTCCGCTTTTATTGCTGATGGTGTGCAGATGAACCCGGTAGCTCCCACTGAACCTGAGCAGCCTATTGAACCGACTGAACCTGAGCAGCCGACAGAGCATGAGCAGCCTATTGAACCGACTGAACCTGAACAGCCGGAAAAGCCGGAGCAGCCATCCAATGAAATCAACGTAACTGTTCATGATGCGGGCGAGACCTATACCGTAACCGTCGCCAAAGGCGACATTCGCGGTGAAATTGAGCATATCGGAGCAGATGACAAACTTTTTGCAGGCTGGTATTATGATGAGCACTGCAAAAAGGTCGCAGACCTTGCCGACATTACCGAAGATACCGAGATACATGCAAAATATGTAAGCACTTCTTATCTTCAGGTGAAGTATATAGAAAATTTCTTCTTCCGTAACAGAGGAATTTATTTGATTTCTGCAGTCGACGGCCGCGATTTTGCCGAAACCGGATTTATAATCAATGGTGAGGCTTTTACCGCGAGCGGAAGCAACCGCAATGTACACTATTCTGCTTCTTACCTGTTTGGCAGAGATGTAAGCAGAAATGCGCGCCTTATTGTGGAGGACTATTCACTTTACGGAGTTGAAGAAGGCACGGAGCTTGTGGTAGCGCCATATTGGGTTACTGCGGATGGCACCACAGTTTATGGTACGGAAAGAGTTTTGACCGTTGGTCGGTACGGCATTGAAGGATAATGGAGGAAAGATATGAGAGCATTTAATCCCATGCTTGGCAGCGCACTGGGACCTTTTGAACAGGAGCTTCTTGATGCGCAGAGAAATCCGAGCGGCGCAATAATTGAGCGAGTCGGCGAGAACCTTAATAAACTTAAGCGTGCCGACGGAAGCACCGTGTTTTTTGACGATTTCGGAAATATAGTTGAATGATTGGCAAAAGGCGGCGGAAGGAAACTCCGCCGCCTTTTGCATCGGGAGAGGCTATGTATAAAAGAACGGTGGATTTGGGTGGCGTGCCGGTGGAAATCTCCCTTGAGCACGCGGATTATTTGAGCAGCTATGAGGATTTTTTGACGGAGAACCCGCCCTTGGCGACGGCGGCGGTGCCTGCCGAAAAAATCGCAGCCGCAAGAAAATTTTATGATTACGGAGCTTCTGACGCCTACATAGAGGAAACGGAAATAAGCGCTGCCGCGGGAACGGCGCTGCTGCCGTTCGGGCGGGCGGTGTTTCACTGCGCCGCATTTGTATGGCGGCAAAAAGCGTGGCTTTTCGCCGCGCCGAGCGGCACGGGCAAAACCACGCAGTACAGATTATGGAAAATGCTTTTTGGCAATGAAGTGCAGATGCTCAACGGCGACAAGGCGGTGCTCAAAATTGACGAATGCGGCGTGCTTGTTTTTCCGTCACCATGGCGCGGCAAGGAAAACATGGGAAACCGCATAACAGCACCGCTTGGCGGAATAATTCTGCTGGAGCAGGCGGCAGAAAACAGTATATGCCGACTTTCCGCAAAGAAGGCTGCCGGGCGGGTTTACATGCAATTTATGTTTGCAAGGGAAACGACGGAGCAGCTTTTGGCGGTGTGCTCACTTGAGCACCGACTCTTGAGCACGGCACCGGTATGGCTGCTTAAAAACCGCGGCGACGAGGAATCGACGCTTCTTTGCCACGAAACACTGGAAAAGGAGATATTCAAAAATGGAGTATAAGCTGCTTAGCGGAGTGACGCTTGCTACCGTGTGTAATGAAAATTTGCTTGTCGCGACCCGGAGAGCATCGGAAAAGGTGCCTGCAATAAAAGAAGTGAACGAAACTGGCGCTTTTGTGTGGCGCATGCTCGAACAGGGCAACAGCCTTGCGGAAATGGCCGCAAAAACCGCCGCAGAATATGGAATTTCGCCTGAGGAAGCGCGCGATGGCATACTCGATTTTATAAAAGTGCTGCAAAGCGCAGGCTATGTTATTATGTTATAGAATAAAGCAGCGCTTGAATATGGAATAAAATCTTGAGCACGGAGCTTTATAATTTGAGCGTGTTTTGAGCACGACACTAAAATTTTGAGCACAGAACACATAAATAGAAAAACACCCGCATATTCTTGACGGATATGGGGGTGTTTTTTATGAAAAATATTGCGATAATGGGTGCGGGCAACGTCGGAATTTACGCGGCGCGGGCGGTGCTTGCGGCTGAGGATATGAGGCTTTGCGGGTTCATTCGCAGGCAGGAGGACACGGTGAAGGAATTTATCAATGTGCCGGTAGCGAACGCCGCAGAGCGACTGCCGACGCTGCCGGACGGCGTGATTATCTGTGTTCCGTCCCGTAGAAGCGCCGCCGCGGCGAAATATTTACTTGGAATGGGAATAAATACGGTTGATGCCTGCGACCTGCATGATGAGCTGCCGAATATTCGACGGGATCTGCACGAGGCGGCGGTACACGGCGGCGCGGTGGCAATAACCGGGGCAGGGTGGGATCCGGGATTGGATTCCGTCGTGCGCGCACTGATGGCGGCGGCGCTGCCATACGGGATAACCCACACACAGTTCGGCCCCGGAGTGAGCATGGGGCACAGCGCAGCCGCAAAAGCCATTGATGGCATTCTTGACGCGGTGGCTGTAACCATTCCGGCGGGCGGCGACAGCCACGCACGGCAGGTTTACGCCGTGCTCAAGCCCGGCGCTGACCCGGCGGTGGTTGAAAAAGCAATTTTGCACGACGGATATTTTGAGCACGACGAAACGCATGTTATCTTTGTCGATGACATCACACCGTACCAAAGCCGTGCTCACAGAGTTAAAATTGTGCGGGAGGGGCTTGCTTTTGGAGAACCGAACCAGCGGATTGCGTTTGAAATGAGCATCAACAACCCAGCGGCAACGGCGCAGATTATGCTTGCGGCACTGCGAGCGGGTTTCCGCCGCCGCCCGGGCTGTTATCTGCTGCCGGAGCTTTCTCCGGCGGAGCTTTTCTGCGGCGGGATTGAGCGGGTACTGTGAATTGTGCCGAATGGCGAATGCCGTCGATTAGCGGGTGCTTGGCAAACAAAAAATATCGCGGCTTTTGTGGCTGCTTTGCAGCAGTAAAATCCGGCGTTTTCATCAGAGGGAGCCGAAGCGCTGCTTCGCGCCGCATTGTTAAAACAGATAAAACGCAAACGGCGCCCCGAGGAATGAATCGGGGCGCCGTTTGCGTGCGCTGTTGCGCAGAACAAAAAAGAAAAGGAAGAAGATAAAAATGTATGAAGAATTCGTTTTTTATTGGCGGCCGCCTTGCAGCGCGCGGAACTCCGCCTGCGTGGAGCAAAAGCCGCGGACAAGCATATCAACGGAAACGCCGAAGTAGTCTGACATTGAAACAATCACGTTAAGATCCGGCTGCGTAACGCCGCGTTCGTATTTGCTGACGGAAGTTTGCGATATGTTAAGAGCTTCTGCAAGCTCAAATTGCGTAATTCGTTTTTGTCGCCGAAGTTCCTTCAGTATGCTGTTTTTTTTCAAAGAAATTCACCTCTTGATATATGCCGGGCGGCCGCAGGCCGCATTCGTATGAAATCTGTTTTACTTAATATATAGTGTCGCATTTTGACGAAAGTGTTGCAGAACAAATTTTTAAAAAATTTTTAAGAAGCGCGAAAGGAGTGAAAAATGGCTTAAATAAGCCGTGAAAAATTTAATTTTATGCGGAATAAAGGGTTTTTTTTCGGGAGTGGGAACTTTTTTTATGAATTATATTGCAAAACGTAGGCATATTCTGTTATAATAGTCGCGTACGACACATCGTGAAAGGGGATTATTTGCTTTGAAACAGTACACAGCTGAAAATATCAGAAACATTGCCCTTGCGGGTCACGGTTCTGATGGTAAAACTTCTCTGGCGGAGGCAATGCTTTATATTGCCGGCGCTACCGACCGTCTTGGCAACATTGCCGACGGCAATACCGTTTGCGACTTTGACCCGGAAGAAATTAAACGTAAAATTTCCGTTTCCTCCGCTGTTGCTCCTTTTGAGCACGACGGCGTTAAGGTAAATGTAATCGACACTCCCGGACTGTTTGACTTTGCCGGCGGATTCCACGAAGGAGTACGCGCCGCTGACGCAGTAATCATTACTCTTTCCGCAAAATCCGGCGTGCTTGTCGGCACTGAAAAAGCTTGGAAGCTTGCAACCAAAACTAAAAAAGCAAAAGCGTTTTTCATTTCTAAAATGGATCAGGAAAACGCCGATTTCTATAAAGCATTTGAAAGCCTGAAAGGCAAATTCGGCGATTGCGTCTGCCCGGTAACCGTTCCGGTTGGCGATATTTATGTAAACATGATCACAGAAAAGGCATTTAAATTTGACGCAAAGGGCAAAGCAAGTGAAGTTGATATGCCTTCCGACGACCGCCTTGAAGAAATTCGCGCGGCAATGAACGAAGCCATTGCCAACACTGCTGACGAGCTTATGGAAAAATTCTTCGCTGATGAACCCTTCACCGAGGAAGAAAGAATTCAGGGCCTTAAAGCCGGCCTTAAAGACGGAACCATCGCCCCTGTATATTGCGGCGATGCGCTTACCCTTAAAGGCGTAGAGCTCTTTATGACCTCCATCAAGAAAGTATTCCCATCCGCAGCAGAAGCCGCTTCCGAAGTTGCTACCGATGCCGAGGGCAAGGAAGTTCTTGTAAAATGCGAAGCAGATGCTCCTCTTGCAGCGTATGTATTCAAAACCGTTGCCGACCCGTTCGTTGGCAAGCTTTCTTTCGTAAAAGTTATCGCCGGCACTCTTGCCACCGCAGCAACCCCTGTCGATTCCAGAACCGGCAGCCAGGAGCGCCTTGGAAAACTCGTACTTATGCACGGCAAAACTCAGGAACCTGTTGACTGCATCACCGCAGGCGACATCGGCGCTATCACCAAGCTTGCCGAAGCAGCCACCGGCGACACCCTTTGCGACCCCAGAAGAGTTGTTTCTTTCAAGAAGACCGAATTCCCGGCTCCCTGCTTCAGAATGGCGGCATACACCAAGGGCAAAGGCGACGACAGCAAGACCGCTTCCTCCATTGCACGTCTTATGGAAGAAGACGCAACCCTCAGCTTTGAGATGAACCCCGAAACCAAACAGCAGATTCTCTCCGGTCTCGGCGAACAGCATCTTGACGTTGTTATCAGCAAGCTCAAATCCAAATTCGGCGTTGAACTCGGACTGGAGAAACCGCGTGTAGCATACCGCGAGACCATCCGCAAGAAAGTTAAGGTTCAGGGTAAACATAAGAAACAGTCCGGCGGCCACGGTCAGTACGGCGATGTTTGGGTCGAATTCGAGCCTACCGACAGCGAAGATATGGTATTCGAGGAAGCCGTATTCGGCGGCTCTGTTCCGAGAAACTTCTTCCCGGCTGTTGAAAAAGGTCTGCGCGAGGCCTGCAAGGTCGGTATGCTTGCCGGTTATCCCATGGTCGGCGTTCTTGCCAGACTTGTGGACGGTTCTTACCACCCCGTTGACTCCAACGATATGTCCTTCCAGATGGCTGCAAGACTTGCTTATAAAGCAGGTATCGTCCAGGCAGGTCCCGTTCTGCTTGAGCCGATCGGCACTCTGAAGGTTCTTGTTCCGGACAGCAACACCGGCGACGTCCTCGGTGAAGTTAACAAGCGCCGCGGCCGTGTTCTCGGCATGACTCCCTCCGAAGAGGAAGAAGGCTACTCCGTTGTTGAGGCGGAAGTTCCGATGAGTGAAATGTCCGACTTCACCACCGTTATGCGTTCCATGACCCAGGGCAGAGGTTCCTTCAGCCTTGAGTTTGCACGCTATGAAGAGCTTCCGAAGCAGCTTGAAGCCGCCGTTATCGAAGAAGCAAAGCAGTGGATGACTGACGACAAGGAATAATCTTTCCCGAATAGAAATAACGTCCCCGTAATATATTTTACGGGGACTTATTTTATATGCGGAGGGATTTTTGTGATTACGGCAAGCTTTAAGACCACGAGGATGCGAATTTTGGGCGGAGCGTGCATAGCTCTGGCGGTGATAATCGGAATTATACTGTTCGTTTTCGGCGGGAGGGAGGAGCAAACCGCGCAGGAGGCCGTGTCCCGCCGTGTGACGGACAATAAGAGCAGGACGGAGTTTATCTCGTCGTTCGGCTGGGAGACGGAGGAAGAGCCTTGCAGCGTGGGAGAGACGGTTATTCCGCAGGAGTTCGACGAGGTTCTGACGAAATATAACGAGCTGCAAAAGGCCGCGGGAATGGATTTGACGCCGTACCTCGGAAAAACGGTGAAAAAATACAGCTACGCCGTGAAGAACTATCCCGGCGGCGGAGAGGCTTTCGCCACGCTATATGTGTACGAGGGAACGGTAATAGCGGCGGATGTGTCCTCCCACACCGGCGGCGGGCAAAGCAGCATTGACGGAAAGTGAAATGCGGGTTATAATTGTGGCAGAACGAAAACAAAGGAGCAAAATATGGAATACAGAGAGATCGCTCCGGCGGATTTGCCGGAGCTGGTAAAAATATTTGCGGAAACATTCAATTCCGGGCCGTGGTTTGAAAAATGGACGGAAAAAACCGCCGGAAAACGCCTTTCACACTACCTGAGCAACGAAAGCTGCGTTGGAATCGTCGCCGAGGATGGCAGTAAAATTGTGGGAATGCTCATCGGCGAGGAGGAACAGTATTACGACGGCATTGTCTGCGCCATCAAGGAGTTTTGCGTGAAAAATTCTCTGCGCGGCAGGGGAATCGGCTCCGCTATGGTGCGGGAATTTGAGCGGCGTGAAATGGCGCGCGGCGTTCGGAGCATAAGCTTCTATACCACCGAGGAGGACGAACATTTCTACGCCAAAAACGGCTACACCAAAAGCGACGGCATGATTATTATGGGGAAAGAGATGTGAGCAAGCCTGCGGCGAAGCCGCCCTCGCCGAGTAAGCCGCGGCGGAGCCGCCTTGATAAGTATGTGCCTTTTGCCGCGGCATTAAAATAAATAACCTCAGCCGGCACGAAGTGCCTCAGGCAGTCGAGCATC
>USFO01000063.1 GCA_900553955.1 uncultured Oscillospiraceae bacterium | reverse complement strand
AGCCGCAATTACGAGCACGATGAAAAGGACAAAGAAGGAAACTTTGTAATTCGTGAACGCAGAAGCGGCTCCTTCAAACGTTCTTACGACACCACCGGCATTGATACCGCGAACATTAAAGCAAGCTTTGAAAACGGTGTGCTCACCCTTGAAATGCCGAAGCTTGTTGAGCAAAAGCCCGAAAGCAAACACCTTGAGATTCAGTAATTATTCTTTTTCATAGTATCCCCTAAAGAAATACAAAGCAGCGGCTCCGGCAAAATTCTGCCGGAGCCGCTGCTTTGTTGCTGTACTTTTACCTTTGAGCACGGATACCGTGCTCAAAGGCTTTTTTATGTCCGCAAGTCAAAAGTGCCGTGCTCAAGACTATTTGCAAGCAGAGATGGTGCGTCGCTTTTGCCTGCTTTGAGCGAGCAGTACGGCAGAAAAGCTTCTGCTGCACGCTCGGTGCTCAAAATACAGAATTCCCGTGCTCAAATGCTTCGCGCACGCTGTAGGAGGTAGTTCATGCGCGCTTCGTTGGCATTACGTTCAAAAATAAGCGCGTCTATAAGGTTTTCGTCCGTCACAAGATTAAAAAGCGACTCGTTACGGCGGATTTCCGCCTCCAGCCTTTTCATATCCTCGCGAAGCCGAGCGCGCTCCTCCGATTTTCTTTTCAGCCTTTCCTTTTCCTCGCGTTTCATAAGCAAATTCATAAAGCAGCTTCGCCTCCGTACCATTATTTATGAAAAATTATTGGCAGGTATGAGTTTTTCTATTCAAAAAAGTTTGACAAAACCGCTTTTTCCCTGTATAATATTATAGCTTTGTAATTCGAGGTGTAGCGCAATTGGTAGCGCGCCTGCTTTGGGAGCAGGATGCTGCAGGTTCGAGTCCTGTCACTTCGACCACTTAAAAACCGCTTGATTAAGCCATAATCAAGCGGTTTTGTTTTATTTAATAACCCGTTTTATAACACGCCTTATTTTTTGCGGTTTAGAAGCCGCTCAAAGCCTTTTCCGAACGCTTCGGCGGCTTATTTCCCGAAGCGCGCAAGCTTTTTTACGAAGCGGCGTCAGTTCTGCATACGAATTTGTTCGCCGGTTTCAAGCTCGTAGGAAACAAGCTCCGTTCCGTCGAGGTTTTCTCTGTGCATATCCACGCCGTTTATGCGGTGGTTGCCGTAAGTGTTGTAGTAGTAAATGCCCTTGGCGGCGTTGCAGCAGGAGGTGTAGAGGGTAATTTCGTATTTGCCGCCGTCAAGCTTGCAGCAGCCCCGCTGCTGATCCACGCTGCCGAGGATGTGGAAGAACTGGCTTACACTTTCCTCCTCGGAGTCGCCGGAGAGGGAGTTCATTTTTACGAACGCCACCCGCACAAATCTTGACTGGGAGGACAGGTCGCCGGGCAGCCCCATGCCGCCCATTCCCCTGCTGTACTGATTGAGATTAAGCTCTTCGGCGAAGGTGTTTTCCCTGTTCTCCACGGCGAGGTGCATATAGTTATTGAGGTTAAACATCTGATAATTAAAGGGCGGGTTATTTGTGAGCACGCCCACCGGGTTTTCGTAGATTTTAAGCCCCTCTTTCACGGCTTCCACGGTGATACACTCGTCCTTGTCCGCAATTATCCAGTGAAGCTGCGCCACAGGCAGGTTTTCCGTGAACGGAGTGTCGATAATATTCATTCTTTCAAGCGCCGCGCGAGTCTCCTTTACGGTGGCGCATTTGCCGAGAAGCCACGGAATAAGCTCGAACTGGGTTATGTTGTCCATGCCCTCCGCGGGCTTGCCGTAATGGGCGTTCCCCACGAAATTAAGCCCCGCAATTCCGAGTCCCTTTTCGTTCACCGCATCATAATAAAGGGGGTAGTCCTCCATAACGCACGCCATTCCGATTATGGCGTAGTGATTTTCGATTTTGCCGCCGTTTCTCAGGTCAAAGGCGTAGTTTCTGGGGGTGATTACCACCTTATCACCATAGGAAATTTCGTAGTCAAGGGTTCTTCCGAAATAAAAATCCTTTGTTTTATAGGTTGCAGCCGTACACATAAAATTTTTCCTCCGATTTATATTTTTTGCGGGCGAATATTCCGCTTTTATATCGAGCCCGCCTGAGCGGAAATCAAAGCCCGCCCTTATGATAGACAAGCTTATTGTAGCACAATTCCCCGCCCTTATAAGCGAAGTTTTATGGTTTAATCTGTAACTATTCGGTGAATTTTAATAAAAAACGCCCCAGTCGCAGAAAGCGAATGGGGCTCGTTCATTTCAAATTACAGCTTTTTCACGAGCACATGGTTCACGAAGCCGCCGATGAAGGGGTCTTCGTAGCTCTTGCGGAGCTTGAAGCCGAGGGAGTCGTAGAGCTTTCTTGCTCTGGGGTTCCAGTCGTTCACCACAACGGCACATTCCTCACAGCCAAGCTGAGTCATAACGTCCACATAGAAGCTTATGAGCATCTGACCGATACCTCTGCCGCGGGCGCTGTCCTTTACGCCGAGAAGAGTGATGTTCGGCAGACCGTCAATATGGGCGTCGGAGGCGGAAATGCTTATCCAGCCCACGGAATTTCCGTTGCGGTCAACCGCAATATACGCGTTCGGCATATATTCGGTGAGCCACTGCTCAAGAAGCTCGGGCTTTTTCTTGAAGTAGTGGGTGTAAAGCGCGCTGTTGTCAAAAATGTGCTTGTATTCCTCAAGCTTTGCGGGGTCTGCCTTTTGAATGTCGATAAGGTTTGCCTTGTAGGCCGCTTCGCGATGATAGCTCATTCTTCGTTCCTCCGTTTGTGATTTACACGTTGCTGTTGTGTTTTCTGGATTTGCGCATAAGAAGATACACGTTGTTGCTTTCGCTCATGGCGTCCTGATACGCCGTGATTTTGTGAAAACCCATATCCTCGTAAAGAATTCTTGCCCGGGGGTTAAAGTCGTTGACCGCGATAAGACCGCGTTCGTATCCCTCGCCCTCGTAAATATCAATGAAATGCTGAATCAGCCGCTGACCCACTCCGTGGGCACGGTAGTCGCTTCGCACGCCCAAAAGGGAGATATAGGGCTGCTCCGCGTACATACTGTTTAATTGCGCCCACATGAAGCCCACGGCTTCGCCGTTGCCGTCCTCGGCAATATAGACGTTGTTTTCGATAAGACCCTGCTGCATCCATTCGTAAACATGGTCGCCGTAATGACGAATAAGCGACGAACCGTCAAAAATTTTTTTGTATTCGTCGAACTTTTCGCCGCTGCCTTTTATAATATGTATTTCATGGACCGCCAAGAAAGCATCCCTCCACAAAAGCCGAAACGGCATACTTTTACAGCTAAAATGATAATACATTTTAGCTTATAAGTCAAGGGGAACGGCGTATTCTCCTCATATATTTTTTCACGAAGCGGGAAAATTTTCGTCCCACGCAAAAAAATTCGCGGGAAAAGCATTTTATTTTGCCGCAAACATTGACTTTTTCGCATATTCGGCTATAATAAAGTTGTCTGAAAAATTCAGGGTATGGGAGGATTACTATGTCTCAGTTGGATTATAAATACAGGGTCAACTTTGTAAAAGGCACAACCGATAAGTGGGACGAGTATGTTAAGATTTTTGACAACAGCCCGCTTTACGAGCACTATTTTAAGGGAACCGACACCCTGCACGAGTGGGTTTACGGTCCTCTTGCGGCAGGCAATGTAATTATCGCCGAAACCGATTCCGGCGAGCCTGTGGGTCTTATGGTCTACGATATGATGGGTATGTATGGCGAGCTTCCCTATCTTGCGCTTCTCGGCGTAAAGGAGAATTTCCGCGGCAAGGGCATCGGCGACCAGCTTATCGACATCTATTTTGGAATCTGCAAAGGCATGAACTTTGATAAATGCTTCATCGCCGTTTCCGACTTCAACCCCAGAGCAAAGGCTCTTTACCAGAAGAAAGGCTTTAAGCCCCTGCTTCTCGTTCCCGACCTCCTTAAAAAGGGCATCGGCGAATGGCTCCTTATGAAGAATCTGTAATTACATATGTTTTTCCGGCAGGTTGGGCTTTTGCCCAACCTTTTTTGTTTCGGGCATAAAGGTATGCCCGCATTCCGGCGGGCGCACTTTACTTTGCATTTTTGAGCACTAAAAAAATCCCCTGCCGACAGGCAGAGGATTTTTATTTTGCTTTTGAGCACGCATCTGAGCACGCAGAGGATTTTCCTGATGCTCAAGCCGGTTTATCAGTTTCCGCTTTCGCTGCTTTGTGCTTCGGACGAAGCGCCGGAAGCGCTGCTGTCCGGGTCTTGCCCCAAGGTAGCGCTGTTGCGCTGCTCATCAATATACTGCTGATATACCTGGTCATAGTCGATATATTGGGTCTGATTAAGAGTGTGCTGAGATGAGGTTTTAAGATCTGCCGGAAGCTCCTCCAACGGGATATTGCGGATGGACTTGATAATAAAGTTGCCGCCCTTCACCTTTTGCAGATCATAATAGAGATATTTGCTCGGCACAGACTCGGTGGAAGCACCGTGTTCGCTTACATTCCAAAGTGTGGTTGGCTCCACATATCCGACTATAAGGGTATAAATATCGCCGTTCTTCATAATCTTCGCAACCTTGGGGGTATAGCCCGCGGTTTGGCTTGAAATCGGCACGGAATAGGTGTTGGTATCAGGGTCGTAGATATAGTAGTACTCATACTCCTCAACATATGTCTGGTGCACCAGTGTAACGGCATCGCCGTAAAGCTTCTTGGCAGCAACATCCAAATCGGAAGCCGGCACAAGCAGCATTCCGTTTTCGTCATATGTATAGATGCTGCGGTTTTCAAGCAGAGTTGACCACATGGCGGTTTTCAGCAGGAAAACCTCGTCAAGCTTTGACGGGTCATCAAATGTTGCCGGGTCAAGCATGAGTATGGGATAGATTTTCCACTCAAAAGCTTCTTTTTGGTCAGTGTTGTCAAGGATTCTGCCCACAAAGCGAACGCCGAGAGAAATAACGGAGATTGCGCCCACAATTGCCAGTACAATAAGTGCCGCGCCGATAGCTGCGACATACTGGTGGCTTCTCTTTTTCTTGATCACCTTTTTTGCCCGGGCAAAAAGCACTTTTTTCTGCTTCTTTGGCTTTTCTTCGGCGGAAAGCTGCACCTTTTCTTCTTCGGCAGTCTCCTGCGGCTCTTCAAAGGGCTGCTCCGCCTCTGCGGTTTCAGCAGTTTCGGCAGCGGGTTCTTCTGCTGATTGCTCCGCCTCTGCGGTTTCTTCAGCAGCAGACTCTTCCGCCGGCTGAACCGTTTCCGGCGCAGTCTGCTCCGCTTCTGCGGTGCAATTCTCCGGCTGTGCCGGTTCTTCTGCGGCTGCTTCGGCAGCCGGTATCCTCGCCGTCTGTTCCTCCGCGGCTGCTTCGGCGGCTTCTTCCGTGTGCTTTGCGGTTTCCTTGCCCTCCACGGCAACAACTTCTTTTATTATGAATCCGTCGTCCTGCTCGTTATCCGAAACGGCAAGGATATCCGGTCCTGCGGATTTGTGACGGCGGCGTTTGCCTTTCGGCACGGATACTTCTTCTTCGCGGCTGAAAAATCCGCTGAAGCTATCCTCAAGCTCTGTTTCAGGGAATTTTTCCTCCGGCTGTTTCCAGCCATTATTTTTATCTTGCATTGTATATTCCTTTCGCGGTAAATCGCGCGGGCGCTGCGCCCGTTTTGTTTAATCTTCGCCCTTATGCGAAGATTCATTCAGAGAAAGTATATCAAAAAACAACCGTTCATACAAGCAAAATAAAGAATGTTCACATTTATTTTAAAAAAATGCTGATTGCAGGCGCCATTTGTGCTATACTGTTATTGGTGTAATTTTGCTTTTTGCAAGGGGGGCTTTGCCATGGCTAAAAAAAGCGGACGCATATTTTTTCTGGACGAAATGCGCGGCCTTGCACTTATCGGAATGATAATTTATCACGCAGCTTACGACTTGCGGTACATATTCGGCCTGCGGTTTAGCTTCGATTCCGCCGGGTGGAACGCATTCCAGATGTGTATATGCTGTACTTTCATAATCATTGCGGGAATTTCCTGCCGCCTTACCAAAAACGCGCTGAAGCACGGCGCAGTCGTCCTTGCGGCGGGAATGCTTATGACCGCGGGAACATATTTCTTCATGCCGGAGATGGTCATTTGGTTCGGTGTTTTGCACTTTCTCGGCGTTTCGATGATGCTGTACTACCTTTTCCGCAAGGCGATTGCAAAGGCATCTGCGGCGCTTTGCGCAGTGTTCGCTTTGGCGGCGTACTTCTGCACCCGGGGGCTTGCTTCCGGCAGCATATTTTTCGGCAGCGTGGAGGTTCCGCAGGGTCTCTATTTCACCAATGTGCTTGCTCCGCTGGGGCTGCCCGCCCCAAACTTCACCTCCGCGGACTACTTCCCGCTTATTCCGTGGTTTTTTCTGTTCCTTTTCGGCTGCTTTATCGGCACGTATTTCAAGGAACGGAAAATCCCCGATTTTATGATGAAAAAGCATTGCTCCGCACTGTGCGCAATTGGCTCGAACACGCTTGTAATCTACATTCTGCATCAGCCGGTTATCTACGCGGTGCTGTGGGCGCTGTTTTGGGTCATAGAGAAAGGAACTGCCGTATGAGCGATAGAGAAATCACCTGCTGCTTTACCGGTCCGCGCCCGCCGCGCCTGCCTGCAGGTGGAAATGAAGCTTCTCCGGAAATTGCCGCCCTAAAAGAGCGGCTTTTCGCCGCAGTGGAAGATGCTTATAACAGCGGCTACCGCAATTTTATCAGCGGCATGGCGGAAGGTTTTGACATTTTTGCGGCGGAGGCGGTTATCCGCCTGCGGCGCATTCACCCGGACGCAGAGCTTTTTGCCGCGTTCCCATGCGAAGCTTCGCCGAAAAGCCACCGTGCCGCCGTCTGCCGCAGAATTCAGAATATTTTGGATGAGGTTTCTTTCTGCCACTTTATCTGTAAGGAGCACATTTATGGCTGCGAGCTGAGCCGCAATGTGTATATGGTGGAAAATTCCTCGCTGCTCATAGGGTTCTATGACGGGCTTTCCCGCGGAACTGCTCATTGCTGGCGCTGCGGCGAGGAGCGCGGCCTGCGCCTTGTAAACCTATGCGAAAACGCATAATGAAGCCAATATTAACCGTTTGTTCACGATTTTGTGCTGCTTTGTGTGCATTATCATCACAGTTTGCACACTCTGTGATATTATGATAGTCTTATGATGATTTTTTGTTTGCTACGGAAGGAAGTGTTCTTAAAATGAGCCGTATACTTGTTGTTGATGATGAACTCCGTGTCCGCGACCTTATAAAAAAATATGCAAAATTCGAAGGATATGAGGTAAGCGAGGCTTCCAACGGTCTTCAGGCGCTGGAGCTTTGCCGCGACCAAAATTTTGATATTGTTATTATGGATGTTATGATGCCGGAACTTGACGGATTTTCTGCCTGCAAGGAAATCCGCAAATTTTCCAACGTTCCTATCATCATTCTCTCCGCCCGCGGCGAAGAATATGACAAAATCCACGGCTTTGAATTCGGCATTGACGACTATGTTGTAAAGCCGTTTTCTCCGCGGGAGCTTATGATGCGCATTGCCGCAGTGCTAAAACGCGGCGGTGCTTCCGTTCCGGAAGCAAAGGAAGTATACACCTACGGCGGGCTTACCGTTGACTTCACCGGACGCATGGTCACCATCGACGGCAAGCGCGTTGATATGTCCCCCCGCGAGTACGACCTGTTCTTCTTTCTTGTAAAGAACCGCGGAATCGCCCTTTCCCGCGAAAAGCTTATCAATGAAGTTTGGGGCTATGATTTCTTTGGCGACGACAGAACCATAGATACACACATCAAACAGCTTCGCAAAATCCTTGGACCGTACAGCAAGTGCATTTCCACCCTGAGAGGAGTGGGCTATCGCTTTGACGAATGACAAAATAACTATACGCCGTAAACTGTTTATATGGTTTATGGCGTTTTCTGCTGCTTCACTTATAGTCCTTTGGCTTATGCAGACGGTGTTTTTCGATGACGTTTACGGCTTTTACAAAAAGCAGGTTATGAAGAGTCAGGCGGAGGTTATTGTTGAAAATATCAACAATGCGGAAATAAACAGCCTTATCGCAAGCATAAGTCAGGATAATAACCTTTCAATTTATATAATTAACCAAAGCGGACTTATCAAGTACGTTTCGCAGCGCTCCACAACCGTTCGCATAAACAAGGTTTCTAAGAATATTTTCAGCTACTGGGCGCTTGCCGCAGGCTCAAACGTAATTTATGAGGGTGTGGTGGACGGTCCCTCCCTTGTGGGTGAGGACGGTGAAATTTTTGAATATAACCCCAACCACTTTACCGGAAACGTACCGAAAAAATCCGGCAACATGAATATTGTCTACGCACGTCTTTGCACTTCGTCAAGCGGCGAGACTTCCATGGTGCTGCTTATCGCAAACCGTGAGCCGATTAAATCCCTTACCGGTATAATCAATTTTACCATCATAATCACCACGATTTTTATGGTTATTGTGTGTTTTGTCGGCGCACTTGTCGTTTCAAAAACCATTTCGAAGCCCATAGAGCAGCTTTCGGATTCTGCGGAGCATCTTACCACCGGTGATTATAACACGGTTTTTCACGGCGGCGGCTGCCGGGAAATAACCTGCCTTTCAAAATCGCTGAACCGTATGACCAGTGAGCTTTCTAAAGTCGAAAAGCTTCGCCGAGAATTTTTTGCGAACGTCAGCCACGACCTTCGCACCCCGCTTACTATGATAAGCGGCTACGGCAAGATGATGCAGGAGCTTCCCGGAGAGGATAATGCAGAAAATCTTCAGATTATTGTCGATGAAGCCGACCGCCTTACCAAGCTTGTGAATGGTATTCTCGACCTCTCGAAGCTGCAAAGTGGCTCTTACGACCTACGCCCGTCGATTTTCAGCCTTACCGATGCGGCGGCGGAGCTTGTAAGCGAGCTTGAAAAGCTTTATTCCGGCAAAACGGAGCTTTCGTTCTCCTCAAGCCGGGAAGTTTTCATCAGCGCGGACGAAACACTTGTCTCCGAAGCAATGTACAACCTCATCATCAACGCCATAACCCACAGCGGCAACGGCGCGAAAATCGAGATCATCCAGACCACGGAAAATCGCCGTGTGCGAATCACAGTCAAGGATAACGGTCCCGGAATCGCCGAAGCCGACCTGGTGGGAATCTGGGACAGATACCGCAAAGGCTCCGGATCGGGAACCGGGCTCGGCCTTGCAATAGTCAAAGCAGTGACGGAGCTTAACCACGGCACATACGGCGTTTCCAGCGAAGTCGGCGTGGGCAGCGAATTTTGGGTGGAATTTCCCGAAGAATAGTTTTTGCTTAGGCTCTCCTTAAGTGGGGAGCCTTTTTATTTCCCAAGCCCCGCCGCGCCTTGCTCCTCCCGCCGAAATAAACCGCTTCTTTCCCACTCCGCAAATATCATACCACCCCAAAACGCAAAATTGTGATGAGATTTTATTTTTTGCCGAACGACGAACGGAGCGCGCTTCTCGACTCCCCTGTGCTCACCGAGAGCAAATCCGTGGTCTGCGGCGGAGCCGCCTGCACCGTGCCAATCGCGGCTCAGCCGCCTTGTGAAGGGTGCGCCTTGCGCCGAGTGATTAAAATCATAACCTCGGCTGGTGCGAAGCACCTCCGGCGGTCGGGCATACGATGGATACTGAAAAACCGCCCGGGAC
>USFO01000062.1 GCA_900553955.1 uncultured Oscillospiraceae bacterium | reverse complement strand
GCGCGCCACCAAAACCTCCGTAACCAGTGCCGGCAGCCCGAGTTCTTCTTCGATATGCTTCGCCTTTCCGGGGTTGCCCGGCATAAGTTTCCACTTCTTCATATCAGCCCTCCGCGAATCAGAATAAACACTATACCATTATATTTAATATATTATATCACCGCAAAAAGTGATTTTCAATGCGAATTTTCCCTTTATCCTCAATTTTTGCGTTTTTTCCGCCGTGGGCGCACAAAAAAGCACCCCCGAAAGGGTGCTTTTGCCCGTATGAACACTTTTTTATCCGCCGAGATAGGCTTTTTTGACGGATTCATCGGAAAGCAGCGACTTCGCGTCGCCCTCCATAACAACTCTTCCGGTTTCAAGAACATAGGCTCTGTCCGCAACGGAAAGTGCCATTTTCGCGTTTTGTTCAACGAGCAGGATGGTGGTTCCCGCCTCGTTAAGCTCCTTGATTATGTCAAAAATCTGCTGAACAAGCAGCGGCGAAAGTCCCATAGAAGGCTCGTCGAGCATCATCAGCTTCGGCTTTGACATAAGCGCGCGCCCCATGGCAAGCATCTGCTGCTCGCCGCCGGAAAGCGTGCCTGCAATCTGGTTTTTGCGTTCCCGCAGACGCGGAAAGCGATTGAAAACGTCCTCTATTCCCGGCTTTATTTCGGATGCCGAGCGGGTATATGCACCCATTTCAAGGTTTTCGGTAACGGTCAGTTCCTGAAAAATGCGCCGTCCTTCCGGAACATGGGCAATGCCCATGGCGGGAAGCTTGTACGCCGGAATTTTGCTTATATCCTTGCCTTCAAACTCCACGGAACCGGTGCGGCTGCGGAGCATTCCGGAAATGGTTTTCAGCGTGGTGGATTTTCCTGCGCCGTTTGCGCCGATAAGGGTGACGATTTCTCCCTCGTTTACTTCAAAAGAAACACCCTTTATGGCATGGATGGCGCCGTAATATACATTCAAATCAGTTGCTTTAAGCAGCATTTTGCGCCCTCCTTTAATCTTCCGCCTGCTTACCGAGGTACGCCTCGATAACGGTCGGGTTGTTTTTAATTTCCTCCGGAGTACCCTTGGCGATAATCTTACCGTAGTTAAGCACCGCAATACCTTCGCAGATGCCCATAACAAGGTTCATGTCGTGCTCAATGAGCATAATGGCTATGTGAAAGGTATCGCGGATTTTCCTGATGTTCTCCATAAGCTCCGCCGTTTCTGAGGGGTTCATTCCGGCGGCGGGCTCGTCAAGAAGCAGCAGACAGGGGTTCGTCGCCAGTGCGCGAACTATCTCCAGCCGGCGCTGCGCACCGTATGGCAGGTTTCCTGCCTGCACGTCCGCAAGCTCCTGCATATCGAATATGGAAAGCAGCTCCAAGGCGCGCTTCCGCGCAATTTTCTCCGAACGGAGAAACGCCGGAGTGCGGAAAAGCGACTGTGCAAGGTTATATGTCATCTCCTTATGCAGTCCCACGAGCACGTTTTCCGCCACGGTTAGGTTATTGAACAGACGGATGTTCTGGAACGTGCGGGCGATACCCGCGTGGTTTGCCTTGATGGTGTCGTAATCGTTTATGTCCTTTTGGTTGAGAAGAATTGTGCCGCGGGTAGGCTTATAAACCTTTGTCAGCAGGTTAAAAACGGTGGTTTTGCCCGCTCCGTTCGGCCCTATAAGTCCGCTTATCTCGCTTTGACCCACGGTTATGTTAAAGTCATCCACCGCTTTCAGTCCGCCGAAGTCAATTCCAAGGTGGCGTGTCTCGAGCACCGGCGTCATTTTAATATCCCTCTCGGTAAGCAGGGCGTCATCGTTTATAACTCTTACAAGCTCGCTCATTCGGCACTCTCCTCCTTTGCCGTTTTATTTTTCGGTGCGAACAGGTTTTTCAGTTTAGCGCTGATTTTTCCCATGAGCATGCGGCCTTTATCGGACTGGGTGATGAGCATCATGGAAATGAGCAGCAGCGCGTAAATGAGCATACGGAAGTCGCCCACTCCCCGAAGCTGCTCCGGCAGAACCGTAAGAATTATCGCGGCGATTATGGAGCCGTTGATATTTCCCATGCCGCCGAGCACCACGAAAATCAGAATGAGCACGGACTGGTTGAAGCCGAATTTTATGGGCGCCACGGAGGCGTAATTCATGGCATAAAGTGTTCCCGCCATGCCGGTGAGCACGGCGGAAATCACAAACGCCGTCATTTTGAAGCCGGTTGCAGAAAGTCCTATGCTCTCCGCCGCAATACGGTTATCCCGTATTGCCATAATCGCTCTGCCGGTTTTGGAATGTATAAGGTTAAATACGATAAAAAGTGTAAATATGATAAGTCCGAAGCCCACCGCAAATGTAGAAAGCTTTTCGTTGCCGGTGATGCCCATCGGGCCGTTGATTATAGTTGTCCCGCCGTTTTCTTCCGCAGCCTTGCCGAAGCTGAAGAACCATCTTCCCTTTCCGTCAACACCGAGATAGACACAGTTTACAAGACTTCTTATAATCTCGCCAAAAGCAAGGGTTACTATGGCAAGATAGTCACCGCGAAGGCGCAGAACGGGAATACCGATGAGAAATCCGAATATTCCCGCGACTATACCGCCGCAAATCATCGCAAGAATAAGGCAAAGCGTGTCGCTTCCGATGCCGGAAAAGAGCTTGCAGAAAACCGCGCCGGAAAATGCTCCGATGCTGAGAAAGCCCGCATGGCCGAGACTGAGCTCGCCGGAAAAGCCGACTACAAGGTTAAGGGAGATTGCCGCGACAATATAAACGCACACGGGAACAAGCTGTCCGCTGAGCGAACGGCTGAGTATGCCCGCGCTTGCAAGGCTTTGGAACAGCACAAACAGCAGCGTCACCATTCCGTAGGTTATTAAATCCTGCTTTGTGCTCTTTTTCATTCCGCCGAATTTCATTTTAATTTTTTCCATAGGGTTCACCTCAGACTTTCTCCCGGCGTACTTTGCCGAAAAGACCCGCAGGCCTTACCAAAAGTACGATTATGAGCACGGAAAATACTATTGCGTTGGAAAGCTGTGTGGAAATATATCCCTCGGCGAATTTTTCGATTACGCCGAGCAAAATTCCGCCCACAAATGCGCCGGGAATGGAGCCTATTCCACCGAAAACCGCGGCGGTAAACGCCTTGATGCCTGTCATTGAGCCGAGGGTCGGGTACAAGCTCGGGTAGGACGAGCAAAGCAGCACGCCCGCCACTGCCGCAAGCGCCGAGCCTATGGCAAAGGTCACGGAAATAGTGAAGTTCACATTGATTCCCATAAGCTGCGCCGCCTCTTTATCCTCACTGACGGCGCGCATGGCTTTTCCGATTTTGGTTTTCTGCGTAATAAACAGCAGCAGCGCCATAACGGCAAGGCAGGAAATCACGGTGACAAGCGCGCTTCCGGTGATGGTCAGTTCTCCGCCGAAAAGGTGCACCGCGGGAACATCTATAAGAGAAGTGTATATTTTGGGGTTGCTTGTCCAAAGAAGCTGCGCGCCGTTTTGGAGCAGATAGCTCACGCCGATGGCGGTGATGAGCACAGCCAGAGAGTTTGCACTGCGCAGCGGACGGTAAGCAAACCGTTCAATGGCAATGCCGAGCACCGTGCACGCCGCCATGGAAACAAGTATGCACACCGCCGGAGGCATTCCGAAAGAAGTTGCCGCAAAATAGGATATATATGCGCCCACCATGATAATATCGCCGTGGGCAAAGTTGAGCATTTTGGCAATGCCGTAAACCATGGTATAGCCAAGGGCTATTATGGCGTAAACGCTGCCAAGACTTATGCCGTTTATTATATATGTTAACAAGGTCATTGCCTTCAAAGCTCCCGTTCTCTTTATTTTGGCACCGCACAGAAAACAGCGCCGTATAACGCTTTGGAGGAATACCAGAAATGGGCATTCCTCCGCGTAAAAAGCTTATATAATCTTATAGGATTCCTTTAATCCGCAAGAGCATATTTACCGTCCTTGATTACAACCGCCATCGGGGATTTGGAAACAGCTCCGGTGGAATCCCATGTCATGTTGCTGCCGGTAACGCCGCTGAACACAAGCTTTCCGGTGGCAAACTGGTCGACAAGGGCGCTGCAAACCTCCTGTGCACTCATATCGGCGGTCACACCCCCAGCGTTGCAGGCTTCATATATGGCGTAAACACAGTCGTAAGCGTCTGCTGCAAACTGGTTCGGAACCTCGTTATATTTTGCTTTGTATGCTTCTACAAAATGCGTGGTCTTTTCATCGGTTGCGTCCGCAGAGAACGGAGTCAGCAGGTATGCACCCTCCGCAAGGGAAGTATCGAAGCCCTCAACCTCAAGGATGCCGTCCATGCCGTCAACGCCGAAATAATCAACATCATAGCCCATAGAAACCGCCTGAGTCATAAGCGGAGCAATGGATTCGCAGTAAATCGGAAGGAACAAAACATCTGCGCCCGTCTGTTTTGCAGCGGTGAGCTGGGAGGAAAACTCGGTTTTGTTTGCTTCCTCAAAAGTTCCGGTATAAACAATGTTAATACCTTTGGTTGCCGCTTCGGAAACGAATTTTTCATAAATGCCTACGGAATAAGCATCGTCGCTTCTGTAAATAATGGCAACGGATTTGCCGATTCCGTGCTCGGACATATAGTCCGCAGAACCGACACCCTGGTTCGGGTCGGAGAAGCACATCTGGAATACATGGGTTTTGCCCTCAATTACCTTTACGGAAGATGCGGAAGGAGTGAGCATAAATACGCCATCAGCCTCTGCCTCTGCCGCAACCGCAGCCGCAGGAGTGGAGGTAACCGGTCCTACAAGCATCTGCATCCCCCAGTCCATAAGAATTCCGTAAGCGTTTACAGAAGTTTCTGCATCGTGCGCGTCATCCTGGAAGTTAAGTTCAAACTGAACTCCACCCTCGGCGTTTACTTCCTCAACTGCAAGCTCCATTGCATTTTTTACGGCGTTGCCATAAATTGCTGCGCCGCCGGTCAGCGGACCAATCGCGCCTATTTTAATTCGTGCTGCGCCCTCATCACCGCCGTTCGAGCTGTTGCAGCCCGCAAACAAACTCATTACCATTACAATAGTAAGTACTACCCCAAATAACTTTTTCATTTTTTACATTTACCTTCTCTTTCGCACACGGAATTTTCTCCGTGCGAATAGCTTTCTTTGCCGCTTCAAAGCGTTACGCTTTAAAGTGGAAATTTCAAAAATTTTAAGGTTATTATATTCCCGCTGAATAAAAAATGCAAGCTTTATTTTTGTGATGTTGCAAATTCGGCGTGTTTTTGCTCTGTTTTTTCAATAAAATTTGATTCTTTTACATTTTAAGTCTGCATTTTGACGGACAAAATGCAATGTAAAATTCTTTCGCTGTATATTCTTTCATTTTTGCGATAAGAATTTGCAATGAGCCGCGGCGGCGGATTTTGTAACTCACAATCTCATCACAAAAATTTTGTTGAACTATATTTTCGCCGATATTCTTGACAAAGGCGCTTCTTCAGACAATAATAAAATAATATCAGGCGTGCTCCGCCTGCAAACACTTTATAATATAGTATAAATATCGAGGTAATTTCTAAAATGCTTGACGTTCTTCTTGATACCCTTGTGGATGCACTTAAAACCCTGCCGTTCCTTTTCGGCGCATATCTTATTATTGAATTTATCGAACACCGCTCGGCGGATAAATTTGCCGCATGGCTCGGAAAATTCGGCAAAGCCGGCGCAGTCGTGGGCGCACTGCTCGGCGTTGTTCCTCAGTGCGGCTTTTCCGTCGCAGCGGCCAACCTTTATTCAAACAGAATGATAACTGCCGGCACTCTTATAGCCGTGTTCATTTCCACCAGTGACGAAGCTATTCCTGTGCTGCTTGCGAACCCGCAGAGCGCGGAAAAAATCCTTCCCCTCATCGGAGCAAAGCTTGTGCTCGCCATTGTAGCGGGGCTTGTAATCGACCTTTCCGGCGTGCTCAAGGCAAATAAGCAGGATGAAGAAGCCGTGGTGGAGCTTCACTCCCATTGCGATACCGAGGGCGAGGGCGGCATTGTTAAAAGCGCCGTGCACCACACCCTTGAAACCTTCGTGTTCCTGATTATTGTTATGCTTGTGCTTAACGTTGCAATCGCGCTTATAGGTCAATCCGCACTTGAAAGCTTCCTTATGAGCGGAACGCTGTTCCAGCCTATTCTGGCTGGACTTGTGGGACTTATCCCGAACTGCGCTGCATCCGTTGTGCTTTCGCAGCTTTATGCGGAGGGCGCAATCAGCTTCGGTTCCGCTGTTGCGGGACTTTCCGCAGGCGCGGGCGTGGGTCTGCTTGTGCTGTTCCGCACCGACCTTGACAAAAGCGAATGTATTCGCATTGCAATTACGCTATTTGCCATTTCCGTGCTCACCGGAATGGTTCTTCAGTTCACCATAGGATGATTTGAGCACGCTTGAGCACGGCTTTTTCGCCCAAGCTTTTTTGAGCATGGCTTTGAGCACCGCTTTGAGCACGCAAAAAAATCTTCCGAACCTATTGCCGTATAATTTGTAATTTGATATACTATACTTTGTTAGGAGGCGATTTAGTGAAAGGAAAAAGAATTCTCTCCGCGCTTGCCGCCGCAATGCTGCTTGCAAGCACGGTTATGCTTTCCGGCGCGTCTGCTGTTTCTTCTGCGGATGAACCCGCAGAAACCGCACAGACCGTTGTTGTAGCCAAAAATTCAAAGCCTGATTATTCCTATCTTCGCGGCACAATGTATAAGAGCCTTTATGCTTCAAGATACGAAAATCTTTATAAAACAACCATCAAACCCGAAACAAACAGCGGCACCGCCGAGGGAGGCGCAGGCGGCTACGGCGGAATTGCCATAGGCTCCGCGGCGAACCCCGGCTATTCCGGCGGCTCCGGAACGTATTCCCTCAGTAATTACACCGTTGCCGCACACCTTACGGTTATGGGTACCAGTATTCAGGATCGTGCTGTTTGGCAGGGCAAAAAGACTTCCGATTACACAAACAGCAGCGTAACATGGGCAGCGGGCACCGCAAACCTCCGCAGCGGCGAGCTTTCGCAGAACACCGTAATTTACGGTCACAACTGGGGCAACTGTTTCGTTCCGTTCAAAAAGACCGGCAGCGAATTCGAATCTCTTATGGCGCTGACTTATGAGGATGTTGTTTCCGAAAACCAGTATATTTACCTTACCACCAACAGCGGCACGCACACATTCAGAATTTTTGCGGTTTCCTTCACAAAGAACCTTTCGTTCTATATCAACTGCAACAATGTGGACGTTGCCTCCATCGCCGCCACCGCAAAGAGCATGAGCCTTTATGATTTCGGCGTGGACGTTGGCAGCAGCGATAAAATCATCACTCTTTCCACCTGCACCCGCTATTTCGGCAAGTCCGTGGGCGCAAATCAGCGCTTTATCGTTATGGGCGTTCTTGTTGACTGAAAATTTTGAAAAAAATTTCTCAAAAACTATGGACAGCAGCGCAAAACTGTGATATAATAGCAACCGCTGACGAAAGGTCAGCGGTTCACTTGGGGGCGTAGCTCACTTGGGAGAGCGCTTGAATGGCATTCAAGAGGTAGAGAGTTCGATCCTCTTCGTCTCCACCAGAAAAAAGCACTTGCATTTGCAAGTGCTTTTTTCGTATCCGGAACAATTTACGAGGTGATAAAATGACCGCCTATGAAAAATTTACGGCGCTTGACGCTGATTTCGCGCCGCTTTCTTTGGAGCGCTGCTCCGGCGAATACGATTATTTCTGTCGCCCGAACGGCGCGCACTCGATTGCGTTTGAAGGAGCGATTATGTACTGCTTTATTGACGGCTGCGGCGAAGCGGTGTTCGCCTGCAACCCGGAAAGCTGCGCCGAACGGTATGTCTATCCCCTTGCTGCAAGCTTTGATGATTTCATTGCCCTCGTGCTCGCCTGCGGCGGCGTAAATCCCGCCGAGCAAGCCGTCTGGATGGACAAATCGCAGTTTGAGCAGCACCTTCGCGAGGAGCGCGAGGCTCAAACCGCCGAGCAGCAGCGCCTGCTTGCGCTTTTGCAGGCAGAGCTTGGCATTGCGCCTATGGAATCGCCGTTCGAGTACGTCAAAGCGCTGCAAGCCGAATTCGACTATGGCAAAATCAAGTTCGGCGACGAATATTACGATGTCTTGTGCATTGAAAAATAGGAAAAAGGGCTTGCCCCATCCCGCGAAGCGGGATGGGGCTTATTTATTCTCCCGCCCCACAGAATGTTGCGGCGGTAAACAATCCCCTTTGTAATGCGGCTTTGCGCCGCCGCAAAAGTTAATTTTCTGTAACACATTTCGGCGAGTTATTGCAATTTTCATCGATTTGGTTGTATTATAGTATATAAACTTTAATCGGAGGAATAATAATGCGAGAAGTAAAGACCCCCAAAAAGCCGCTGATATATTATTACGCTTTGGCTCTTTTAATTCTGTCACTGCTCAACTTTTTCGTAATGCCTTGGCTTGCCGAAAAGCAAGTTAAGGAAGTTGACTACGGCACCTTTATGACCATGACTGAAGATAAAGATGTTGGTCAGGTCGAGGTTCAGGAAAACCAGATTGTTTTCACCAACAAAGACAACACCAAAATATACAAAACCGGCGTTATGAACGACCCGGATTTAATCGAGCGCCTGCACGCCTCCGGCGCGCAGTTCTCAAGCGAAATTGTGGAGCAGATGTCACCATTCCTCAGTGCGCTGCTCACATGGGTTCTGCCCGGAGTTATCTTCATTGTGCTCGGCCAGTTCCTTGCCAGAAAAATGATGGATAAAGCCGGCGGCGGCGCGGCTTCCATGATGTTCGGCAATGGTGATTCCGGCGCTAAAATATATGTACAGTCAACAGAAGGCATACGCTTTGACGATGTTGCCGGCGAGGACGAGGCCAAGGAAAATCTCCAGGAAATCGTCAATTATCTTCACGACCCGAGCAAATACAAGGAAATCGGCGCTTCCATGCCAAAGGGTATTCTGCTTGTAGGCCCTCCCGGAACGGGCAAAACCATGCTTGCAAAAGCCGTTGCAGGCGAAGCAAACGTACCGTTCTTCTCCATTTCCGGCTCCGAATTCGTTGAAATGTTCGTGGGCATGGGCGCTTCCAAGGTGCGTGAGCTGTTCAGCCAGGCAAAGGAAAAGGCTCCCTGCATAGTCTTTATAGACGAAATCGACGCCATAGGTCAAAAGCGCAGCTCCGGCAGCGCATACGGCGGCAATGACGAGCGGGAGCAGACCCTGAACCAGCTTCTTACCGAAATGGACGGCTTTGAGGGCAACAACGGCGTTATCATCCTTGCGGCAACTAACCGTCCCGAATCCCTTGACCCGGCGCTCACCCGCCCCGGTCGTTTTGACCGCCGCATCCCCGTTGAGCTGCCCGACCTGACCGGCCGCAAGAACATTCTTGAGCTGCATGCCAAGAGCGTGAAGACGCAGCCGCCGATCGATCTGACCGCGATTGCCCGCGCCACGCCCGGTGCCTCGGGCGCTGACCTGGCCAATATCATCAACGAGGGCGCCCTGCGTGCCGTCCGTGAGGGCCGCAAGCGCGCTACGCAGGACGATTTTGAGGAGTCGGTGGAGGTCGTCATCGCCGGCCAGCAGCGTAAGTCCACGGTGCTGTCCGACCACGAGAAGCAGGTTGTTTCCTACCACGAGATCGGTCATGCCATCGTTGCCGCCCGCCAGAAGGGCTCTGCACCGGTCACGAAGATCACCATCGTGCCGCGCACGAGCGGTGCTCTGGGCT
>USFO01000061.1 GCA_900553955.1 uncultured Oscillospiraceae bacterium | reverse complement strand
TGCGGTTCTCGCCTCCCCTTGCACAGGGGAGCCGAGAAGCGCACTCAATACACCGCTGTGCTCAGCTCCTAATTTCTAATTTCTAATTCCTCATTGCATAAAACCACTGGACATTTCGCGAAAATGTTGTACAATAAAATTGTATTATTATAATGCAAAGCGGGAGGTTCCACCATGGACTACTACAAAAGAGCGCTTGAGCTCCACGAAAAATACAGAGGAAAAATCGACATAAAATGCGATATGCCGCTTAACAACCGCGAGGATTTGGCGGTCGCCTATACCCCTGGCGTGGCACAGCCCTGCCTTGAAATTGCCAAAGACCCGGCAAATGCCTACAAATACACATCCAAAAGCCACCTTGTCGCCATCGTCACCGACGGCAGCGCCGTCTTAGGGCTCGGCAACATCGGCGGCATGGCGGGCATGCCCGTTATGGAGGGCAAAGCCGCGCTGTTCAAGGCGTTCGGCGGCGTGGATGGCTTTCCCATCTGCCTTTCCACCCAGAACACCGAGGAAATCATCGCCGCAGTGCGCGCCATTGCGCCCACCTTCGGCGGAATCAACCTTGAGGACATCAGCGCACCCCGCTGCTTTGAAATCGAGGAGCGCCTTGAGCGCGAGCTTGACATTCCGGTGTTCCACGACGACCAACACGGCACTGCCATCGTCGTCACCGCAGCACTGATGAACGCGCTGAAGATAGTCGGCAAACGCATGGACGAAATTAAAGTCGCCCTTTCCGGCCCCGGCGCCGCCGGAACGGCAATCATCAAAATGCTTCAGCACTGCGGCGTTAAAAACATAGTCGCCTGCGATTCCCGCGGTATTATTTTCCGCGGCAGAGAGGGGCTTGATCCGCACAAAACCATGCTTGCAAGCACTACGAACCCCGAGAACATCGGCGGCAGCCTTGCGGATGCGGTTCGCGGCGCGGATGTGTTCGTGGGCGTTTCCGCCCCCGGAATTCTCACCGCCGAAATGGTGAAAACCATGGCGGAGCAGCCCATAATTTTTGCCATGGCGAACCCTGTGCCGGAAATCGGCTATGAAGAAGCACTTGCCGCCGGGGCGGCTGTTGTAGGTACCGGCAGAAGCGACTTCTCGAACCAGATAAACAATGTACTGGCGTTCCCCGGCATTTTCCGCGGCGCACTGGACTGCGGCGCGCGCGAAATAAATTATGATATGAAGATGGCGGCTGCCGCCGCCATTGCGGAGCTTGTTTCCGACGAGGAGCTTGCGCCGGACTTCATCATTCCCGACCCATTCAATCCCGAGGTTGCGAGGAACGTCGCCCTCCGCGTCGCCGAGGCCGCAAGGCGAACCGGCGCGGTGCGCGAGTAAGCGGCTCTGCGAGCCGCAGTGATATCCGCGGCGCTGCCGCGGGTTATATCGCACCTTTGGCGCGGCTATGTCCGCCCTTCGGGCGGGTTATGTTTTGCCGCCGCAGGCGGCAAAGCTTAGGTGTGCCGCCCGTGGCGGCACATTTTGATAGGGTATTGCCACAGAGGCGAATCTGTGCACGGCGCGGGAGCGCCCTCGCCTCCCTCTGAGGGGTTTGGCTTTCGAGCGCCGCCTGTGGCGGAAGCAGCGAGGAATTTCGACTGCCGCCGTCCGCAAACGCGAGAACAGCGCAAGCCGAAGCGTGAGCGGAGAACGGCAAAGGAGCCGAGAACCGCGCTCAGTCGCCTCGGTGCTCACCGCAGCAGTTACGCCCGCCTTTGGCGGGCGGACCTCATCCGTCACGGTGCAGCGCCAAGGCGCAGCCCCGCGCCACCTTCCCCAAGGGGGAAGGCTAAGCACACCGTCACCTCTGTGCCGCCCGGCTATAAAAATGTGCCGCGACCCGCGGCACACCTAAATTATTCATTATTCAATATTAATTATTCATTAAATAAAGAAAGGTTCCCCATGCTTTACTCTACTCTCTGCTACATCGAAAAAAACGGAAAATACCTCATGCTTCACCGAGTGAAAAAGGAAAACGACGCCAACCACGATAAATGGATCGGTATCGGCGGCAAGTTTGAGGACGGCGAAAGCCCCGAGGAGTGCATCCTTCGGGAAACGAAGGAGGAAACCGGGCTGACCCTCACCGCCTACCGCTACCGCGGCATTGTCACGTTCGTTTCCGATAAATGGGAAACGGAGTATATGCACCTGTTCACCGCCACGGGCTTTTCCGGCAAAATTATCGACTGCGACGAGGGCGTGCTCGAATGGATAAGCAAGGAGCGGCTTGCCGCCATACCGAAATGGCAGGGCGATGACATTTTTCTGCGGCTTTTGGATTCGGACGCGCCGTTTTTCTCGCTGAAGCTGCGGTACGAGGGCGAACGCTTGGCGTTCGCGGCGCTGAACGGCGTGCCGATGGATATTGACAAACCCGCCGGGAACGAGTAAAATGGGGTGGTGAAGTAAATGGGGCGGAACGCGACAAGCAAGATAGGCGTAAACGCTGTCACCGGTCGCGGATACAACCCCTCAGTCATAGGTGGTTTCTAATTAAAGGCATCAGGGCATTGGTTTGCCCCTTTGCCGTTAACCGCTCACGCTTCGGCTTGCGCTATTCTCGCGTTCGCGGACGGCGGCAGTCGAAATTCCTCGCTTCATCCTCCACCGGAGGCGCTCGGAATTTCTACCCTTGCACAGGGGAGCCGAGAAAGCTCTTTGCGAGCTTTTTAGTTCGCGTTATTTCTGCTCGTTCACATAGATTGTGGCGCGGCTCTGAATCATTTTTGCAGCGTCGGCAGCGGATTTTTCACCCTTGAAGAAGGGCTGAATTTCCTCGTTGATAATGTCGGAAAGGCTGGTATCGTAGCGCATAAAGGTGGTGGTATTCTTAAAGAGGTCAAGGATTACCTCCTTTTCCTGCTCGGTCATGGCGTAAACGTAAACGGTGAAGTTGCCGCCGAAGCCGAAGGTGGTCTTAGGCTGCTCGTGAACGCCCTTGTCGTTGGTTGCACCGGAATAATAGGGCTCGCGTTCGCCAAGTCCGGAATCGGAGGAGGTGCCGTTATTGCCCACAACGTACGTGCTGGAAATCGGCGCGTTTTCGTCAAATGTCGGAGTGGCTTCGGCTTCCATCATCTTGTCAAAGACCGCTTTGTTCGTAGGAATACCGTTGTCGTAGCCGTATTTGTTCTGCTCGTTCTGATAGTCCTCGGTAAGAATCCGGCTTACAAACTGCCATGCGGCTTCTTTATTCTCGCTCTTGGCGGAAATGGCGTAGCCCATACCGTTTCCGCTGAATGCGGCGCCGACGCCGGGATAACCGACGAAGGAAATGTCATCCTTGCCGAAGGCATAGAAGGTGCCGGCACGGAAGTCGGTAAGGCTCCATGCCGTAGCCTGAGCAAGCAGCTGCTTGCCGGTGAGCACGCGGACCTGGTCGCTTTCATAGGCTTCATCATTATCATCGTATTTTATATCGGCATCATCCGGGAAGGTCTTTACGGTTTCAAGCAGGTCTATAAAGTCCTGACTGTCGAAAGAGCATTCTCCGGTTTCCCAGTTTACGAACTGCTGCATATTGCTGTAAAGGAACATATAAAGAGCGAGGCTTCTGGAATAGTATTTGCCGAGGATGCTTGCGCCTTCGGGAAGCTTTGCAAGGGATTCCTGCAAGGTTTTGAAGCTCCAGTCTGCTTCATCGCCGACAACGCTGCGCAGTCCCACCATAGTCTGCATGGAGAAGGAAGAATATGCTTCATAGAGCTTGCCGTCGTCATCGCGCAAAGCCTTGAAGAAGTCCTCAACAAGGGCGTCTTTGCCAAGGTCACGTTCGATATAGGGGGTCAAATCCTCAAGGATTCCCTTTGCGGCGTACTGGTCGATGGGCATGGAATAGTCAATGGCAATTATATCGGGAGCCTTGCCCGCGATAATCTCGGTGTTGAGTTTTGTAACACCCGCAGTATAATCACCCCCGGTATTATACTCGGAGTAATCGGTTACTTTGATGCGGTACTCGGCGTTCTGCTTGTTGAAGTCGGAAACAAGGGTACGCATTTCGCTGTCCATATTCATGGTCGCAAGGGTGATGATTTTCTTTTCCTTGCTGGGGTCGTTTTCGGTCTTAACAAGGCGGATAAGCTCGCTCGAATTAGTTTCCCAGTTCTGGTTATATACAAGGAAGTCGCCGTTTTCCATGGCGGCAACATGCCCGATGTTATCCGGAGAAAGGTCTGAGTCAAGCCACGAAAGCACTCTGGTAACGGTGCCGTCGGAGGCGTTTACGCCAAGGATGCCGGATTCATCGCTGCCGAAAAAGTCATAATCGGAATTGCCGGTAAAGGTTTCGTTAAAGTAAACGGTGGACATAGAGAGCTTTTTGCCTTCGCTGAAGGCTTTCTTTGCCGTGTCGAAGGTTTTTACATTAAAGTTGCCGCTTTCGTCCCACATAACGGCGGCAACGTCGCCATTTGCCGTGCGAACAATATTATTTATATTGTTGTCACCGGTTTCTTCAAAGAGCTTTTGGCTGAAATCGGCGTTATATACTTCCACACCGTCGGTGGTATTGATATACCAGTTGCCGTCCTTATCGTTTACAACGCTGCGGATGCCGTAATAGCTCTCGTCCTGCTTGTATTCCTTGGAAATTGCGGTGACGGTGTTTGCCACGGCGCCGGTTTCGTCAAGAATGTCTATATAAACATTAAGCTTGGTTGTGTTGTCGTACTGAAAGATGTTGTCGGCTTCCGGATTAAAGCCTGCCGGAACATTATAAGTAGTGGTTTCGCCGGTGCGAACAACGGCAAGCTTGCCGTCCGAGGTCTCAAGCATATTGTTGATTGAGGCATAGCTGCGAACGGTAGGATCATCGGTGGTCGTATCGTAACCGCTGGTGAGATCCACAAATCCGTCGAGCTTTTTCTTTTCACCGGTGGAAAGGTCAAACTCGTAGAGGCAGTTTTTGAACACCTCGGAGGAGTCTTCCACATCCTCGCCGTTTTCGTCCTTATAGGTGCTGGTGACGGTCTCGCCGGTGGGCATGGTGACAAGCATATATGCTTTTTCGCCAACACTGGTGACCTGGTTTACGGTAGCGTTATCGCCAAAGGCGCTGAGGTTGAAATAGGTTGCCGGATAAACGTATTTATCGAGGGTTTCCTCATCGGTTTTGGCCTTATTGCAGCCCGCAAAGCTTGTCAGCGCCATAAGCACCGCAAGCAGCAAAGCTGTAAATTTTGTGATTTTTTTCATAATTTTGCGTTCTCCTTTCATGAAAAAAGCAATTACATTATTATAGGTAAAAATTTTGGAGCGAATTGTTGCAAAAGGGGCAAATTTTTTTCGGCGATGGCGCGCGAAGCGCGCAAGGGAGCGAGGAACTATGCACGGAGGCAACGGAGAGCGTTTTCGGCTCCCCTTATTTATAAAGGGAGCCGAGGTTTGCTCTTAGCTGCGTACTGCCGCGCCGAAGGGCGCAAACGCCAAAGCGGCGATTTTGAAAAACTGCTTGCCAAAGGGGATTCCCACAATGGTTATGCACCACAAAACGCCGTTCACGGCGGCGGTTACAGCGATTTCCCAACCGAAAATCAGCACCCAGAGCACATCCAGCAGCACGCTGCCCGCTCCGGCGGCGGTGTAATCAAGTTCCTTGCCGAAGGGCGCTGCGGAAAGCTTCGCCATTTTGAAGCACTGCTTGCCCGCCGGAATCCCGATTATTGTTATGCAAAGCAGCAGCCCGGCGATGCTCCACTCAAGCCACAGCAAAAAACCGCCGAACAAGAACCAGAGTATATTCCCGAGTGTTTTCATTAAAAAGCTCCTTTTCCTGCCGTTTGGCATTTTTTTGATTTTTTCCTGCAACATAATTATAGCACATCAGCCGCTGCAAAGGTTACTTTTTTGTGAATCTTAATGAAAGATTAAAAAAGAAGGCGGCTGAGC
Source organism: uncultured Oscillospiraceae bacterium (assembly GCA_900553955.1). GTDB lineage: Bacteria > Bacillota > Clostridia > Oscillospirales > Ruminococcaceae > UMGS1668. Next base: position 3,980 of record USFO01000061.1, on the reverse strand, counting down.
TTACGCGCAGCAAAAGCCGCCTTTTCAGGCGGCTTTTCTTTGTATATTTGTACAATCAGTATTTGTCAACAACCTCGAAATCCCAAATGTCGCGGTAGATGGCTTCGACCTCCTCCTGAGTGGGCACACGGGGGTTGGTCTGGGTGGTGGCGTCGCGCAGAGCAGCAGCCGCCATTTCCGGAATTGCGCCGAAATACTCCTCCTTGGAAATGGTCTTGATGTCCTTGATGCAGCAGGGCTCCTCCATTTCACGGGCGAGAATTTTCAAATAGTTCATCAAAGAACGAACGGTGGAAACCTCGTTGAAGTTTATAATTCCCAAAGAAGCGGCGATTTCGCAGTATTTCTTCGCACAGGGCGGGAAACCGTCGTGGGGAATGGTCATATCCTGAATATTGCTGTTGTAGGCGATGATATGGGGCAGCAGAATGGAGTTCAGACGACCGTGGGGAATGTGGAAATGCGCGCCGAGCTGGTGGGACATTCCGTGAACAAGACCCAAGCCCGCTGCGTTGAACGCCACGCCCGCCATGCAGGAGGCAACGTGGATTTCCTGCCGAGCCTCGGTGTCGTCCGGGTTCAGGTAGGAACGGCAGAGGAAGCGGCAGCAGAGCTTGATTGCGCGTTCCGCCAAAGCGTCGGAGAAGTCGTTTCTGCCGGTGCTGGTGAACGCCTCTATGGCGTGGGTGATGATGTCCATACCGGTGTCGGCGGTGATGGTGCGCGGCACGGTTTTCACGAGCACCGCGTCAAGAATTGCCTCGTCCGGTATGAGGTCGCGGTCCTCGAGGGGGTATTTAATCTGCTTTTCGGTATCGGTAACAACTGCAACCTGAGTGACCTCACTGCCGGTTCCGCTGGTGGTGGGAATGGCGATGAACTTGGGGTTAAAGTCGCTATTTATCTCGTGGGAGAACTTTTTCACCGCCTTGGTGAAGTCAATGGCGGAGCCGCCGCCCACCGCCATAAGGCAGTCGGGCATCTGCTCAAGGGCGGCCTTTACGCCCAAAACGATTCTGTCCATGGGCGGGTCGGGAACTACATTGTCGAAAATTTTGTAGGGAATACCGTCCTTGTCAAGGCGGTCGGTTACATGCTTGATAATCCCGCTCTGTACGGTGAACGGGTCGGCGATAATCATGGCGTTCTTGCTCTTTTTGTGGAGCAGGTGGTCAAGGGAGCCTTCGCCGAAGAAAATTTTAGTTTTAAGTTCAAAATCCTGCATTTTTCTCCTCCGTTATAAGATTGAAATTGCAAAATTGTTACAGCTGATATTACAATTTATATTATATACCTTTCCCCCAAAAAATGAAAGCCCTTTTGTGAAATTTTTTAAGTTTTTTCTCCGTCGTTTTTTCACCCTTTCCCCTTGCAAAGCATAGGCTGATGTGGTATATTATAGCTGTATATTTTTGAAATGCGTTGATTGGGAAGTAGTAGCCGGCGAAGAACTCGCATCAGAGAGAGGGGCAGAATGCTGAAAGCTCCTTGGCGGGTTTACGGTGAATGCGCCCATGAGCACGCTGCCGGAAAGGCGGATTTTTTTGAGCACGGGCGTTTGAGCACGGTGCTCAAGGCGCCGAGTATGGCGGCGCGGCGTGCCGCCGTTACCCGGCAGGGCTTTTTTTACGAAGCCGCAAAGTGATTAAACCGGAGTGGAACCGCGATATTTGCAAAGCATACCGCCTCCGTCGCTGCAAAAAGGCAGCGGCGCGGGCGGTTTTCGTTTTTTTGGAGGTAATCAATGTTCAAAGGGCTTAAACAGGATATAAACGCCGTCAAGGAGCGCGACCCCGCCGCGCCGTCCTCGCTTCAAATTCTGCTTATTTATTCCGGGCTGCACGCCATTATGTGGCACAGACCCGCATATTGGCTTTGGAACCACGGGCATCCGTTCCTCGCGCGGGCGCTTTCTCAGATAGTTCGCAAGCATACCGGCGTGGAAATTCACCCGGCGGCGAAAATCGGGCGGGGGGTGCTCATCGACCACGGCATGGGCGTTGTCATCGGCGAAACCGCCGAGGTGGGCGACGGCTGCACCATCTACCAAGGGGTCACCTTGGGGGGAACGGGCAAGGAAACCGGCAAGCGCCACCCCACCTTGGGGAAAAACGTCACGGTGGGCTGCGGAGCAAAGGTTCTGGGTCCCTTTACGGTGGGCGACGGTGCGAAAATCGCGGCGAACGCCGTTGTTCTCGGCGAAATTCCCGAATATGCCACCGCGGTGGGTATTCCCGCGCGGGTGGTGCGTCAGCACGGCAGGCGGCTTGAGCAGCTCGACCAGGTGCATATCCCCGACCCTGTTTCTCAGGAATTCTGCCGCCTGCAAATGGAGAACGACCGCCTGCAAATGGAAATCAATGAGCTGCATAAATTTCATGAGAAGGAATAATGCGGGCGGTTATCGGCAGTCAGCGGTCGGCGAACAGTGATCGGAAGCCGCACGGCTTGCAGCAATTTCCCAAAAATTCCGCACTTATATTATAAATACTTGCTTATTCGGAAAGGAGCATGCTCAAAAATGAAGCGTAAAATTTTATCCGTGCTCAGCGTGCTCATGGCGGTGCTCATGAGCACCGCGGCGTTTTCTGCGTGCAATAAAACTCCCGCCGGAGCAGACAGCAGCGGCGGGAGTGGGGAGAGTGTGAGCGCCGAGCAGGGCGGCGAACCGAGCGTGAGCGAGAGCGCCGCCGAAAGCAGCGGGGAAAGCGAAAGTTCCGCAGAGAAAGTGAGCGCCGAACAAATAGGCACTATTGCAATGGAAAAGTGGAAAAATATTTGCGCGGCGCTTTTTGAAGACGTAAACACGCTGACGAAAGAGCGCCTTGTAAGTATATACTCCACATATTATATTCAGACCGCTGACAAGCTTGATGCTTATCAGTGCTTCCCAAAAAGTGATGTTGCAGCTTTTGCGGAGGATTATTTCGGCATTGACATTTATAATGCCGAAACTGCCGCGGCGCTTGGAATCGGTGACGACGAGGAGTTCAGTGCCGACACGCACGCCGACGTCATTTTTTATGGAGATTACGCTCTGCTTGACTGTGCCGAAAATTCTGATGGAACATATACCATGGTCGTGCAAACGATTATCGACCTTGAAGGGCTGTTCCCGCCCGGCGAAGACAAGATTACACGCATTTCGACAGTTAAGTTTTCTTACGATAACAAAAATGTGCACTTTATTTCTGCGGAATACACTCAGGACGGCGAAAAAATACCGTGATGAAATAGATTAACGGAATGTTCCGATTTTGCTTACATCTATTCCTTTGCACCAAGCGCCATCATTGGTTACAGTACAAGTTTGTTTTTCAGGCTCAGAAAGCTTGAGCTTAAAAACAAGCAACGGGTTTACAGTGGTGTCTTTTGCACCGGTGTATCCCGGTTTAAGACCGCAGGCAGTGGCTGCCGAAATAGTCGGAGTGTAGTTCCAATAGGTGGTATCGGTATCGACCTCGGCATGAATATGTTTTCCATAGCAGTAACCACCGGAGGAACCATACTCACCAAGAATAGTATCGAGATTCACTGTATCACCTTTCTTCACCTTTACCGAAGCCAGATGATAATAGCGTACGATCAAGTCTCCGTAGCCTTCAACATCATAGTATTTTACGGCAACCCATCTTCCTACAGTGTATTTGGGCAAACCACTTCTTTGATCTTTTGGAACAAATGTTTCGTTTACGCCCATAACGATTCCGTCGCCGCTGGCGCAGAAATCATCTGTTTTCTTATATGTTTTGCCTTTGAAATCGACTCCGTAATGTATTGCGGGTTTATCGTTAATTTTGTGTCCCGGGGCGTAGTTTTTGTATCCGACGGTTATTTCGCTTGTGTTAAGCGGCATTGCTAAATTTTGTGACATAATGTTTTCCTTTCCGCTCCGTTTTTCGGAGCAATAAAAATTTTTGTTTGTTTCGTTTTTTTCTTTTTCCGCTTGCTTGCCATGCAAGCCGAGTTGTTTTGCTTCT
>USFO01000060.1 GCA_900553955.1 uncultured Oscillospiraceae bacterium | reverse complement strand
CTTCATACAGCTTCGCTGTGCTTCATGCGCCGAAGGCGCGCTTCATTTGTGGCGCAGCCGCAAAAAAAGCGCCCCGCAGGGCGCTTTTTGCGTATTACATACTCTCCGGCACGGTGATGTTGAGCACGGTGAGCACGTTCTTGATTGTGTTTTTCGCCGCAAGGCAGAGGGCGATTCGCGCCTCCATAAGCGCGCAGTCGTCGCAGCGGCAGCGGCAGGCGTTGTAGAATTTGTGGAACGCGGAAGCAATATCCACGGCGTATTTGGTGATATGCGCCGGGTCGTAAAGCCGCGCCGCTTCCTTCATTTCGCCGGGGAACGCCGCTATGCAGGAAACCAAAGCAAGCTCTTCCGGCTCCTTGAGCACGCCGGCGGGAATTTCGCTTGCCGGGGTGATGTTCTCCGCCGCAAGGCTTTTGAGAATGGAGCAAATTCTGGCGTGGGCGTACTGAACATAGTAAACCGGGTTCTGACTGGACTGCTCCACCGCAAGGTCAAGGTCGAAAATAAGGTGAGTGTTCGGCTCTCTCATATTGAAGAAGAAGCGCGCGGCGTCAATCGGCACCTCCTCAAGCAGGTCGGTGAGGGTGATTGCCTTGCCGGTACGCTTGCTCATACGAACGGGCTTGCCGTCGCGCATAAGCTCCACAAGCTGCATAAGAACCACATCGAGCTTGCTGCCGTCAAGGCCGAGGGCGTTCATAGCACCTTTAAGACGCGCCACATGGCCGTGATGATCCGCGCCCCACACGTTTATAACTCTGTCGAAGCCGCGTTTTGCGAATTTGTTGTAGTGGTAGGCAATATCTCCGGCGAAGTAGGTGGGGTTGCCGTTCTGACGGATGAGCACGTCGTCTTTAAGCTCCAGTGCTTCAATCTGCTTGTCGGTTTTGCCCTCCGCCTTGAGCATTTCGGTGAGCACCTCGGCGTTTTTGTACCAAAGCGCGCCCTCTTTTTCGTAGGTAAGCCCCTTGTCGGTGAGGATTTTTACGATTTCGTCAATGCTGCCGTCGTTATAAAGGCTGCTTTCCCGGAACCATACGTCGTAATCTATGCGGTAGGTGTGCAAATCGCGCTCCAAGCCCTCGACGTTCGCAGGAAGAGCGTAGTCGATAAGAGCTTGGCGGCGTTCTTCGGAGTCGGCGTTCACATATTTGTCGCCGTTTATGTCGGCGAACTCCTTTGCGCGAACCTTGATGTCCTCGCCGTGGTAGCCGTCCTCCGGGAATTCCACCGCGTCCTCGCCGAGATAGAGCTGAAGATAGCGGGCTTCGAGGGATTTTCCGAATTTTGCTATTTGGTTACCTGCGTCGTTCACATAAAATTCCCGGGTGACATCATATCCGCACCAGGAAAGCACCTCCGCAAGACCGTCGCCGATGGCGCCGCCTCTGGCGTTGCCCATGTGCATGGGACCGGTGGGGTTGGCGGAAACAAATTCCACCATGACCTTTTCGCCGTGACCGCCGTCGCTCTTGCCGTAGTCGTCCCCTTCGGAAACGGCGGCATTTACCGCCTCGGCGTACCAGTGGGGGGCGTAAAACACGTTCAGGAAGCCGGGGCCCGCAACCTCGGCACGCTCAAAATAGCTTCCCTCAAGCTCCAAATGCGCCGCAATCGCCTCTGCGATTTGCCGGGGAGCTTTGCGGAAGGCACGGGCGGAAACCATTGCCGCATTGGAGGCAAGGTCGCCGTTTTTGCTGTCCGCCGGAACCTCAATGATGAATTCGGGCAGTTCTCCCTCGGGAAGCTCTCCCGCGGAAACGGCAGCCTCCGCCGCCCTTTTAATAAGTTCTTTGTATTGCGCTTTGGCTTCCGCCGCTAAGTCACGCATTACTTTCACACTCCTTGACTACTATATTTACTTCCTGCTCGCTTGCAAGCATGGCGTTTATGTCCATTGAATATTTGAAATTGAGCACTCCGCCGTTATCCTCAAGCCCGTTTTCGATGGAAAGCCCCTGAATTCCCATAATCCAATCGGAAAAACCGTTGTCGTAATGGCACTGGTGGCGTTCGCCCTTTTCTATAATGAGCTGGCTCGCCCTTTTGCCGCTGCGCGTCATGGTCACGCAGCTTGTACCCTCTATTTTGAGCAGCGTTTTCATGGTGGGAACGCTGTCCTCCTCGTCCATTTCCTCATAGGCGAGGTAGCGGGCGTTGCGCTTCTTGTAATAGCGCCCCTTGGTCATCATCTCGACGGTGTCGCTTTCTCCGTCAATGCTTCGGGTGCCCTTGATAAAAATTACTACGTCTTTTCCCATAATATTATCCTTATATTTTAATATGCTTTTCTTGAACTGTGTGGCAAATCCTCGGCAGCCGCGGCTCCTTTTTTCGCCGAACGGCGGCAAACGGAGGTCGAACTTTTGTCGAGTAAATCGCGGCTCAGCCGCCGTGCGAAGCAAGTGAGACGGAGTGCACTTCTCGGCTCCCCTGTGTAAGGGGAGCTGGCAAAACCGCAGGTTTTGACTGAGGGGTTGTATCTCCGACAAGGCATAGCGTTTACGCCAAACCCTTTATATAATTATCAATATATCCACAAGCTCCTTCAAAGTTTTTATTTATCTCGGAGTTTGGTATTCTGATAACAGTTATGCCATATTGATTCAGGAATTTTGTTCTTTCGGTATCTTTTTCGATGCCTATTTCAGTAAAATGCTGAGAGCCGTCAAGCTCTATTACAAGATTTGCTTTTGCACAATAAAAATCTGCAATATAATTGCCTAATACTTTTTGCCTACAAAATTTTATGGGGTAATTTCTTAAATAGCAGTACCACAGGCGGCGTTCTTCTTCAGTCATATCCTTGCGTAGACCTCTTGCGTTTTGCAATATCGAAGCATTATGCTTTCTGCGCATATTGTTGCCTCCCTTTTGTGTAAACGCTATACCTTGTCGCCGATACAACCCCTCAGTCACGGCGTTTTAATCCTTTATCGCCGTGCCAGCTCCCCTTACACAGGGGAGCCGAGAAGTGCGCTCCGTATCGCTCGGCAAGCATAGAGGGAGCCAAGGGCGCTCCCGCGCCGTGCACGGAGTCAGCACTCACAGGGGAGCCGAGGTTTGCACTCAGTTTACTTTGGCAAGAACCAAGAGCCAAGGTTCGCGCTCGGTTCGCCTGCATTGCCGCTCTATTCCGCCTTATTCGCCAAGCACTTCCGCGTCAAGTCTTGTCACATTTTGAAGCTGTTCGCCGAGGAATTCCTCGGCGAGCTTCGCAAAGCCCTCGATTTTGTCCGTGACAAAAAACTTCATTTCGCCATGCTCCCTGCCGGAGAGCATATCTCTCTCCTCAAGGAATTTTTTCGCCGCCAAAGCCGCTTCGCCGCCGGAATCTATCAGCCAAAGCTTGTACCCGGTGAGCTTATCTATGAGATTATACAAAAGCGGGTAGTGGGTGCAGCCCAAAATAAGGGTGTCTATATCCTTGCCGTCAAAGGCGGCAAGATAGTCCTTCGCCACAAGGCGGGTAACCTCGCAGTCTGCGCCGAAATAGCCGTTTTCAACCAGCGGCACGAAAAGAGGGCACGCCTTCGCGGTAAATTCCGCATCCGGCAAAAGCTCCGCGGCAAGCTTTTCGTATGAGCGGCTTGCCACGGTTGCCGCCGTGGCTATAAGTCCGATTTTTCCGTTCTTCGTGGCGGAAACGGCGGCTTTCACCGCAGGCTCCACCACCCCCATGCAGGGAACGGAAAAGGTATTTTGCAAATCATCGCCGAAAACGGAGCTTACGGTTCCGCAGGCGACGATTATCATTTTTACATTCTGCTTTTCAAGAAAATGCAGACATTCCGCGGCGTATTTTCTTATAACCTCCGGGCTTCTGCTGCCGTAGGGAACCCTGCCCGTGTCTCCGAAAAAGACTATATCCTCTCCGGGAAGAATTTTTCGCAGCTCCCGAACGGCGGTCAGTCCGCCCAGCCCCGAATCAAAAACGCCTATTGCTCTTTCGTCCATTATTCCTCCGAAAATTCCTCCGCCGCAAGCTCGATAAGCCCGGAAATAAGCCCTTTATAGCTCATCCCCGCCGCAGTCATCAGCTTGGGGTACATAGAAATGTTCGTAAAGCCCGGCAGAGTGTTCGGCTCGTTGAGAACGACCTCGCCGGTTTCTCTATCCACAAGGAAGTCCACTCTGGTAAGCCCGCGGCAGCCCAAAACGCGATACGCGCGCTTCGCCGTTTCGCGGATTTCCTCCGCCTTTTCCTCGGAAAGTCGCGCCGGTATATAGAGCTTACTTTCCGCGTTGAAATATTTAGCGTCGTAGCTGTAAAATTCATCTGCGGGAACTATTTCGCCGGGACCGCCCACGGTAAGCTCGCCGTTGCCGAAAACGGCGCATTCAACCTCGATGGGGTTCTTCACCGCCGCCTCAACGATAATCTTGCGGTCGTTCGCAAAGGCAAGGTCGAAAGCGGCGTCAAGCTCCGCTTCGCTTTTCGCCTTAGTAATGCCGACGGAGGAGCCTGCGTTCGCCGGCTTTACGAACACCGGGTAGCCCAGCTCCGCAGTTACGGTGCGGAACGCTTCGCCAAGGTCGCAGCCCTTCATAAAGGTGAGCCATTTGACCTGGGGAACGCCCGCGTTTTTGAGCACGGCGTGGCAGACGTCCTTATCCATGCACAGGGCGGAGGAAAGCACCCGGCAGCCCACATAGGGAATACCCGCAATCTCCAAAAGCCCCTGCATACTGCCGTCCTCGCCGTTTCTGCCGTGGAGAACCGGAAAAACCGCGTCTATTCTGTGGGGGAACATGGTGGGGCCTTCCTCCACCATTATGCCGTGAACGCTTCTGTCCGGGCAGATAAACGCGCGCTTCAGATTTTTTGCGTCCTCTGTCCATTTGTTTTGGCGAACGTTTTCTATGTCGCCGCAATAGAGGAACCATTCGCCGCCTTTGGTAATTCCCAAAAGCTGCGGATCGTACTTCTCTCTGTCGATGTTTTCGTAAACGGAAGCCACCGACATGCACGAAACCTCGTGCTCGCTTGAAACGCCGCCGAACAGCAGCGCCACTTTCTTTTTACTCATATAAAAACCTCTTTTGGAATTAGGAGTTAGGAATAGTGTGGAGTGTGCAGAATGGAGAGTGGAGTTACGCACGGCGGTGAATCCGTGGCTTTGCGGCGGTAGCCGCCTCGGCTCCCTCTGAGGAGGGAGCTGTCAAGCCTTTCAGGATTAAGAGGGCTTGACTGAGGGAGAGAGAACGTGCGGCTGCTGCTTACACCAATGTGTAGGCGTACACAAGTTTATACAGGTGTCATTCCTGCTTTGAGCCCGCCTATACCAAGTGCTTTCGCAGATACTCGGTGTATTTCTCCTTCCGTCACGGCGTTTTAATCCTTTATACGCCGTGCCGCCGTTGCCCCCTCGCCGTTCTCCGCTCGTGCTTCGGCTATTCGCTCTCGCACTTGCGGACGGCAGCGGCTTGCCGCCTCGCTGTATCCGCCACTGGCGGCGCTCGAAAGCCAAAACCCTCAGAGGGAGGTGAGGGCGCTACCGAGCCAACGCTCTTAATCGCCTAGGTGCGAACTTGCACAGGGGAGCCGAGAAACGCGCATCGCAGCCGCGCTGCGCCCCGCGTGCCCAAAAAAATTCACCAAATTCACCTCAATATTTCAAAATGTTAAAACACAGTTCACTTTTGCGGCGGAAAATGATGTATAATATTTAGTAAATATCAGCATAAAACTCTCTTTAGAGGAGGTCGTATAAATGGCAACCGCAAAAATACTCATAGCAGATGATGACAAGAATATCTGCGAGCTTTTAAGAATGTATCTTGAAAAAGAGGATTATGCCGTAGTCACCGCCGCAAACGGTGAGGAGGCTCTCGCCAAGTTCGATGAGGAAAACCCCGACCTCATTCTCCTTGACGTTATGATGCCGAAGCTTGACGGCTGGCAGGTTTGCCGCGAGCTTCGCAAAAAATCCGAGTGCCCCATCATTATGATCACCGCAAAGGGCGAAACCTTCGACAAGGTTCTCGGTCTGGAGCTTGGCGCGGACGACTATGTGGTGAAGCCCTTTGAGCCGAAGGAAATCATCGCAAGAATCAAGGCGGTTATGCGCCGCACCGGCAAGGCTTCCGCAGAAGCGGACAAAAAAGAGGTCAGCTATGATAAGCTTACCGTGAATATGACTAAATACGAGCTTAAAGTGGACGGCAAGGTTATCGACACCCCGCCGAAGGAGCTTGAGCTGCTGTTCCATCTTGCCTCTAACCCCAACAGAGTTTATACCCGCGACCAGCTTCTTGACGAGGTGTGGGGCTTTGAATATTACGGCGACAGCCGCACCGTCGACGTTCACATCAAGCGCCTGCGCGAAAAGCTCGAGGGCGTTTCCGACAAATGGTCGCTGAAAACCGTCTGGGGCGTCGGCTATAAGTTTGAAGTAAAGGACGACTGATTTTTATGTCAAAGCTGCGTTCCTCCTTCAAAAAATCGCTGTTCAACCGCTACTTTGCTATATGCTCCGGCGTAATTCTTGCTACAATTGTCCTTATGGGCGGGCTTATCATCGGCTTTTCCGCTTCCTATTTCAAAAACAGCAACCAAAGGACCCTTAAAAAGACAGCGGAGCAGGCGGTGCAGGTGACCCTTGCCAGTATGGCGAAGTACAATTACAAAAGCATCCCCACGGGGACGCTTTTGTTCGGCTATGACATTATGTCCACTGCCAGCGATTCCACGGTGTTCCTTACGGATGTGGATGGCAGAACCCTTGTCTGTACCGACGACGGCATCTGCAATCACAAAACATATACCGTTCCCGAAAGCGTGATGAAAACCGCCCTTTCCGGCGAGTTCACCGAAACGGGAACCCTCGGCGGGATCTATGAAGGCAACTACTACACCGTCGGCGTGCCCGTTTGCAACGGAAGAACCACCCTTGCAGTGCTGTTTGTTTCCGCTCAGGCAAACGACGTGTGGTACTACATCATGGATTTGATGGATATCATATTCTTCTGCGCACTGATTGCAACGGTGCTGTCCTCCGTGGCGGTTTACTTTGTCACGAACAGACTTACAAGCCCGCTGCGGGCAATGGCTGCCGCGACGAAGAGCTTTTCCGCCGGAGATTTTTCCGTGCGCGTGCCGGTGGAGGGCGAGGACGAGGACGAGGTCGCGCAGCTTGCAATGGCATTCAACCACATGGCGGATTCCCTTGCGGATTTAGAATCCGTTCGCCGAAGCTTTATTGCCAACGTTTCCCACGAGCTGAAAACCCCGATGATGACTATCGGCGGCTTTATAGACGGCATTTTGGACGGGACCGTTCCCAAAGAGAAGCGGCGGCAGTATCTTGAAACGGTTTCCGACGAGGTCAAGCGCCTGTCGCGCATGGTGCGCTCCATGCTCAGCATTGCGCGCATAGAGGCGGGCGATATGAAGATTAACCCCACGAATTTTGACATAAACGACCTTGTTTGCCGAACGGTTTTTGCCTTTGAGCAGAAAATCGAGGGCAAGAGCCTTGAAATTGTGGGTCTTGAATCCGATGAAATTTATGTTTATGCGGACAACGATCTTATCCATCAGGTTATTTACAACCTTATCGATAATGCGGTGAAGTTTGTAAACGAGGGCGGCTGCATTTCGTTCTCCTTCACTCAAAAGGACGGTAAGGTGTTTGTTTCTATCAAAAATACCGGAGTGGGTATCGCGCAGCAGGAGCTGCCGCGGCTGTTTGACCGGTTCTATAAGACGGACAAATCCCGCAGCCTTGACAAAACCGGCGTGGGTCTTGGACTTTATATGGTCCAGACCATCATAAATCAGCACAAGGGCGACCTTATTGTGCAGAGCGTGGAGGGCGAATACACCGAGTTTACTTTCTCCGTGCCCGCCAGCGACCCCAAGGCGATTCGTGAAATGACCCGCCGCAGAGAACAGGCGGAGGAAGAATAATTCGCTCCGAAGCGAAAAATATTAAATCTGAGTTTATTTTTATTTAATATTTTGCGGGTAAAATAAAGGCAGCAATAGGGGAAAAGCCACAGAAAGGCGATGGAAAGCACTTCTCGGCTCCCCTGTGTAAGGGGAGCTGGATTTTCGGCTTGTTTTACAAGCCGAAAAGACTGAGGGGTTGTATCGGCGACCAGTGATAGCGTTTACACCAAACAAGCTATGCACCTATTTAACTAAGAGCGAAACTTAAAACAACGGTATAGTGCAGACGCTATACCTTGTCAGGGGATACAACCCCTCAGTCAAGCCCTCAAAAGCTGAAAGGCTTGACAGCTCCCCTTACACAGGGGAGCCAAGAACGCTCCACAAAGCCCTCGGTGCGAACCTGCACAGGGGAGCCGAGAACGCTCCACAAAGCCCTCGGTGCGAACCTGCACAGGGGAGCCAAGAACGCTCTCAGTCGCCACTTTGCGCAGCTCCGCTCTCAACTCTCCACACTTCAAATTCGTACAAAGTCTTCGTAAAAGAGGTATATATATGGATGAAAGAAATGAAATGAACGGTACTTCGCCGGAAGAAAACACCCCCGGCGGCGAGCGCAATACCGAAGCGCCCTCCGGTTGGAGCTATTCCGCGAATACAAACCAGTACAAGACCTATGAGGGCAGCTCCGCTCAAAACGGCTCTGCACAGCAGGGCTATTCTGCGCCGAATTACTCTTCCGGTCAAACTAATTATTACAGTAACAGCGGCGCAAACCCCTATGGCAACAACAACGGATATCAGTGGGATTTTAACCGCTACGAAAGCGCCTCTGTGCCGAAGCCGCCGAAGAAAAAATCCTCCGGCAAGGGCTTCAAGGTGTTTCTTGGAATCATCGCCGCGGTGCTTGGCTGCTGCGTAATCGCTTTGGCGGCGTTCGGCATAATGAGCTTTGTCGACGGTTTTCACAAAACCCCCGCGGACAGCAATCACGGCAGCAGCTATTCACAGAGCCAGCAGGAAAGCCAGTCCAAGAATGAAACTCCGCCTCTCAGTCTTCAGGGCAAGCCCGACAGCGGTGAAGCCGTAGTTTCCACCGACGGCAAGCTTTCCGCCACCGAGATTTATAAGCAGGTAAGCCCCTCTGTCGTGGGCGTTGTGGTTTACCAGTATTCCCAGTCCTTTGAACCCATTGGCGAGGGTTCAGGCATCATCATCAGCGCCGACGGCTACATTCTTACCAACGCCCATGTTGTCAAGGGCGCGGAGGCAATCCGTGTTGTTCTTTATAACGAGCAGGAATATGACGCCCGGCTTATCGGCTCCGACGAGCAGACCGATATTGCCGTGCTTAAAATTGACGAAACGAACCTTACCGCTGCGGAGCTTGGCGATTCCGCCGAAATCGAGGTAGGCGAAACCGTTTACGCCATCGGCAACCCCGGCGGAATCGCCCTTCAGTCCAGCTTTACCAACGGCATTGTAAGCGGCCTTAACCGCGTTATCACCACTCAGGACAGTTCTTACGCCATGAACGTTATCCAGACCAACGCAGCCATCAATCCGGGCAACTCCGGAGGTGCTTTGGTGAACGAATACGGTCAGGTAATCGGCATCACAAGCTCCAAGCTTGCAGATGTGGATTATGAGGGAATCGGCTTTGCCATTCCCACTGCCACTGCTATCCCGATTGTGCAGGAGGTTATTGAACACGGATATGTTTCCGGCCGCGCTATGCTGGGTATCACCGGCAAGAGCATTGACTCCGTGGAAGCGCGCTACTACAATGTGCCCCTTGGCGTGCAGATTGTCAGCATCAACGAAAACGGCGCTTTTGCCGGCACCGAAGCCGCCACCGGCGACATTATCACTCGCTTTGGCTCCACCGAAATCACCTCTATGGAGGATTTACAGGCGTGCCTTGCGGAAAGCACCCCCGGCGACACGGTGGAGGTAACTCTTTATCGTTACTCCGCCACCAAGAACAATGACCGCACCTTCACCGTCACCGTGACGCTGATTGAGAATAAGGGCTGAGCGCCACGCAACAAAGCTATTATCCACATATCCTTTCTTTCTTTTACGAAAGCCCCCTTTGCCGTCCCGGCAAAGGGGGCTTCAGTCTGTCGAAAAAATCCTGCGCAGCAGGATTTTTT
>USFO01000059.1 GCA_900553955.1 uncultured Oscillospiraceae bacterium | reverse complement strand
CGATATGATTCAGAGCAGCAACAAGCCCGGCACGCTGCCCGGCGGCAAGACCGACAGCAGCAGCTCCGGTGTAATCAAAATTTCCGCTACCGGAGCGGCAAAGGGCGAACAGAACCCCAACACCGGCGCTCCGGTGATGAGCATGGCTCCCGCAATGCTCGTGCTCGCGGCAGCGGCACTCGTGCTCAAAAAGCGCGGCTAATTAAATAGAGTATACCGACCCTTCTGTTTCAATTTTTTGTATTGCAAACAACCGAAATCCCCTTTGCGCAGTCAGCGCGAAGGGGATTTTGCTATTTATATTGCAGAGGCACTTCCATATCGGAGAGCAACTGAAAGCTGTATCCGCGCTCCAGAAAGCCGTCGATTATGCCGGGAAGCGCCTCCACAGTGGCTTTATGCCCGGAAGCATCATGCAAAAGCACCACAATGCTGTCCTTGTTTTTGGCGCAGTTAAAGACGTTCTGCTCAATTTCCCAAGCGGAAATATTTTTGTGTATGCTGTCCTCGCCGTCGGCGTTCCAGTCGTACCAAACAAAGCCCCGGCGGGACATTTCATCTTTTATGGCGGAAACAACGGCTTTGTCGGCGTATCGGTTTGCGCTTCCCCCGGGAAAACGAAAAATCGGGCAGCGTTCGCCGGTTACGGAGTAAATCCAGTCCTGCTCGGCGCTCAAATCCGCAATAAAAGCGTTCACCGAGGAATAAATTTCATCATATTTGTGGCAATAGCTGTGCAGCCCAATTTCGTGCCCCTCTTTGATTATACGCAAAAGCCGTTCATCAGTAAGCTCTCCCTCGGGACCGATTACGAAAAACGTGGCGGTAACGCCCTTTTCCGCGAGTATATCCAAAATTTCATCCGTGCAGGCGGAGGGACCGTCGTCGAAGGAGAGGTAGACGCACTTGCCGCCCGAATCTCCGTTTTCCGCATGAGCATGCGCCTCTGCGTAAAAATTCGGGTACGGGTCGGAGCCTCCGCCGCAAAAAACAGGCGTAACAAGCGCCGTGCTCAAAATGAGCACGAGCACCGGCAGCGCCAAAAGACGCAGTTTTATCACCGAAAAGCGTTTATTAAAAAAATGCAAAATATCACACCTTGCTTTATATCATTTTGTCTTGACGAACGGAGCGCGGGAGGGTAATATAATAATATGTTTTTCTTTTATTGAAAAGACGCTTTAACCCACGGAGGAAAAAATGAAAAATATAAACGAAATCACAAAAGAAGAAGCGCAAAAAATCGAATATATACTCACGGACATTGACGGAACCCTCACCAATGACGGCCCCATGCTCCCGGAAGCTTACGAGGCACTGTGGAAGCTTCACAATGCGGGCTTCAAGATTATTCCGGTGACCGGAAGAACCGCCGGATGGGCTTCCATGAACATCACCGACTGGCCCGTGGAGGCCATCATCGCCGAAAGCGGCAGCGTGGTGTTCTATCTTGAGAACGGTTCCCGGAAAAGCTTTGTTCATCCGTCTATTTCCGGAAATATCGCCGAGGAGCATGAAAAAATTCTCTCCGCAGTGCGCGAAAAATATCCGAACGTAAAGGTGAGCATTGACCAGTTCAGCCGCTTCAACGACTTTGCATTCAACTACGCCGAGGAGCCTGAGGACGCACTTCCCTATGAGCAGGCGCAGGATATTCTCGGCATAGTAAAGAGCCTCGGCGGGCAGGGGAACATCAGCTCCATCCACATAAACACATGGTTCGGCGACTATGATAAGCTGCCAATGACCCGGCTTTACTTCAAGGAGCGCCTTGGCATTGATGAGCCGAAGAACTGCGCGATTTATTTCGGCGACGCCACCAATGACGAGCCGATGTTTGAGTATTTTGAAACTGCCTGCGGCGTTCGCAACATAATGCGCTACGCTCACCTTATGCAGCATCTGCCGAAATATATTACCACGAAGGAAGGCGGACTGGGCTTTGCCGAAGCCGCCGACATACTGATTGCATTGAAGAAGGGCTGAGTGAATGAACAGAATTAAAGAACTCCTTGCAGTTTCGCCGATAATCGCGGCGGTGAAGGACAGCGAAAGCGTCGAATACGCCGTCCGGTCGGACTGCGACGTGGTTTTTACGCTGTTCGGAAGCATTTGCGACATAGGCGAAATAGTGCGGAAAATTAAAGACGCGGGCAAAATATGTTTTGTTCATGCGGATTTGGTGGAGGGATTGGCGCTCAAGGAAACCGCAGCCCGCTTTATAAAGGAAAACACCGCCGCAGACGGCATTATCAGCACCAAGCCCGCGGTGATAAAGGCCGCGCGGGAACAGGGGCTGATGACCATTCACCGCTGCTTTTTGCTGGACAGCAAGTCGCTGGATTCCTTCCTCAAGCAGCTTTCCGCCGTCGGCGCGGACTGTGTTGAGGTGCTGCCCGGCGTTATGCCGAAGGTGATTGAGCGGGTTATTTCGGTGGCAAAGGTGCCGGTTATCGCCGGCGGTCTTATCAGCGACAAGGAGGACGCCATAACGGCTCTGGAAGCCGGCGCAGACGGCATTTCCACCACCTGCCGCGAGGTTTGGAACGCGTAAGATAATTTTGAGCACGTCAAAATAGCCCCCGTGCTCAAATTCGTGCTCAAATGAGCACCAAAATCAAGTCAAAACAAAGCTCCGTGCTCAAAATGAGCACGGAGCTTTTTCTTTATATCACATAATCAAAAGCGGCTTCGTTTTGCATAAGGTCGGCGACGGAAATTCCGTCAAAAAACTCGTTCGTCATGGCATAATATTTCTGCCACATTGGCAGTGTGCGGCATTCCGCCGCGTGCGAGCACGGCTTTGCTCCGCATTCAAGACACGCCACCGGCGCAAGCCCGCCTTCCGTGGCGCGGAGGATTTCGCCCACGGGGTAATCCTCCGGCGGGCGGCAAAGGCGATAGCCGCCGCCTTTGCCGTGCTGTCCCTCCACCAAATTTTCTTTGGTGAGCAGCGGCATAATGCGCTCGATGTATTTAAGCGAAATTTCCTGCCGGGCGGCAACCTCCTTCATGGGAACGAAATCGCCGCCGCTGTGCTCCGCAATGTCTATCATGACCCGAAGCGCGTATCTTCCGCGGGTGGAAATCATATGCTGCCTCCTTCCGCGGCGATTACGCCGCCGCCAAGCACAATTTCGCCGTCATACAGCACCGCCGCCTGCCCGGGAGTTACGGCGCGCTGCGGTTCGTCAAAAACAATGCGCGCAGCGCCTTCACCAATCGGCGTAACCGTCGCCCACTGCTCCGGCTGACGATAGCGGATTTTTGCTTTGCAGCGGAAGGGCGCGGCGGGCGCTTTACCGGAAATCCAGTTGAAATCCTCGGCAAAAACTTCTCTGCTGAAAAGCTCCTCCGCTGTGCCGAGCACCACGGTGTTGCTTTTTGGGCAAATTCGGCAGACGTAGCGTTTGCCGGGCAGGTCGATTCCAAGCCGGCGGTGCTGCCCGATGGTGTAGTGGATGATTCCACGGTGCTGCCCAAGCACTTTGCCGCTTGTGTCAACAAAATTGCCGGGAACGGATTTTTTGCCGGTGTACAGCTCAATGACATGGGCGTAATCGCCGTCCGGCACAAAACAAATATCCTGGCTGTCCGGTTTCTTCGCGTTTAAAAAACCGCTTTTTTCTGCGATTTTTCGCGTTTCGTCCTTGCACATTCCGCCAAGGGGGAACAGCGTGCGGGCAAGCTGCTTCTGCGTCATGGAGTAGAGCACATAGCTTTGATCCTTCGCCGGGTCAGCGGCTTTTTTGAGCAGGTATTTGCCTCCCTGCTCCTCAATTCGGGCATAGTGCCCGGTGGCAATGTGGTCGCAGCCGAGGATGTCCGCCCGGTCAAAAAGCTTGTCGAACTTCATATAGCGGTTGCAGTCGATGCAGGGGTTCGGGGTAAGCCCGCGGCAGTAGCTGTTCACAAATTTGTCTATTATTTTTTCACGGAAGTCGCCGGAAAAGTTGAACACAAAATGCTCCATCCCAAGGCGATAGGCGACGCTGCGTGCGTCCTCCGCATCGTCAAGGGAACAGCAGGTGTGTGCCCGGGAAATTCCGGCATCCTCGTTGTTATAAAGCTTCATGGTGCAGCCGGTGCACTCGTTGCCGCCGTCAAGCAGAAGCTTTGCGGCAACGCTGGAATCTACGCCGCCGCTCATTGCTACAAGAATTTTCATATCATTCGTCGAACCTTGCCGCGGGCGTTTTGCGCATGGCAAGTATGGTTTCGGTAATCAAATCATCAAGGCTCCAGCCAAGCATTTCCGCGCCGTTTGAGATAACCGTTCGGGAGCAGCCTGCGGCGAATCCGGCGCTTTTGAACTTTTTCTTCACGGATTTCAGCTCAAGGTCGGCAACGCTTTTGGATGGGCGCATAAGCGCCGCCGCACCGATAAGTCCGGTCAGCTCATCCGTTGCGTAGAGTACCTTCTCCATGGTGTGCTCCGGCTTTATGTCAACGGTTATGCCGTAGCCGTGGCTTGCGGTGGCGTGGATAATCCGCTCATCAAGCCCCGCTTCGCGCATGAGCTCCTGACTCCTTATGCAGTGCTGCTCCAGGGACTGCTCAAAATCAAGGTCGTGCAGCAGCCCGACTACGCCCCAAAATTCCGCTTCATCGCCATAGCCGAGCTTTTTTGCGAAATATTCCATAACGCCGGAAACAATTTCGGCGTGCTTAAGGTGAAATGGGTCGGAATTGTACTTTTTAAGAAGCACGTGCGCTTCGTCAATTGTGGGAACCATAGAATCCTCCTGCAAAATCAGTCTGCGAAAAGGGGAGTGGAGAGGTAGCGGTCGCCGGTATCAGGGAACAGAACAACGATGTTCTTGCCCTCGTTTTCCGGGCGCTTTGCAAGCTCAACGGCCGCCCAAAGCGCCGCGCCGGAGGAAATTCCCACGAGCACGCCCTCGTTTCTGCCGATTTCCTTGCCCATGGCAAAGGCATCATCGTTTTCAACGGGGATAATTTCGTCATAAACCGCAGTGTCAAGAACCTTAGGCACAAAGCCTGCGCCGATGCCTTGGATTTTGTGCGGACCGGCTACTCCGGTGGAAAGCACTGCGGAGCTTTTCGGCTCAACGGCGACGACTTTCACATTCGGGAGCCTGGATTTGAGGTATTTGCCGGTGCCTGTTATAGTTCCGCCGGTGCCTACGCCCGCAACGAAGAAGTCAACCTTGCCGTCGGTGTCGCTGAAAATTTCCGGACCGGTGGTTTCAAAATGCGCCTTGGGGTTCGCTTTGTTGACGAACTGGCCGGGAACAAAGCTGTTTGGAATCTTTTTTGCAAGCTCGTCGGCTTTTTCGATAGCGCCTTTCATGCCCTTTGCACCGTCGGTGAGCACAAGCTCTGCACCGTATGCCTTCATAATTTGGCGGCGCTCCACGGACATGGTTTCCGGCATAACAATGATGATGCGGTAGCCGCGCGCCGCCGCAACGGAGGCAAGGCCGATGCCGGTGTTGCCGGAGGTGGGCTCGATGATAACGGAGCCTTCTTTAAGCAGGCCTTTTTCTTCTGCATCGTCAATCATTGCCTTGGCTATTCTGTCCTTTACGGAGCCTGCCGGGTTAAAATATTCAAGCTTTGCGAAAATTTTTGCTTTAAGACCATACTTTTTTTCGATGTGGGTAAGTTCAAGCAGCGGGGTTTTGCCGATAAGCTGGTCGGCGGAAGTATAAATAGCGGACATACTTCAAAAAACTCTCCTTTCAATTACAGGATAGATTTCACGAATTTGTACTGAATTCAGTAAGGCGGGAGCGGCAACACAAAAAGCGCACGCATATATGCTTTTTCATCGGGTTGCCTCCTTTGCACAAATAATATTACTACTAATCTGGTAGGTTGGTTCTTTTATATCACTAAACGGCGGCTCTGTCAATAGAAAATGCGAAAAAACGGGACAAAAATTTCGCTGTAAAAGCATTTTGATGGACAATTGTCGCCGTTTGAGATAGAATGTATTCGGAAAGTGGGTGAGAAACTTGGACATAGGCGCAAAAATCAAAGATGCCCGCGCGGCGGCGGGGCTTACTCAGGAGCAGGCGGCGGAAGCAATCGCTGGCAAAATTAGACATAAAAAATAAGTCCGGCACTGCCGGACTTATTTTTATGTTATACTTCGTCGAATGTTTGGCTGAAGCCCTCGCCGATTACGTTGCTCGCGGTGGAAACCATGATGAACGCCAGCGGGTCAACCTCAAGGGCGATGCGCTTGAGCTGAGCGAACTGTCTGCTCGGCAGCGCACACATAACAACGAGCTTCTTCGCCCGCTGATAGCCGCCCTCGCCGTTCAGATAAGTAACGCCGCGACCGGTTTCGTCCATAATGCGCTGAGCAATTTCCGTGGGTTTGTCGGAAACAATGTAGGCAATGCGGCTTTCGTTAAAGCCGTAAAGAACGCTGTCAGTTGCCTTTTCAACAACATAAATCGAGATGATAGCGTAAAGCGAAGCCTCCAGTGTGCCATAGAAGAAGCCCGCGGTGGTGACGATTACAAAATCCATTGCAAGCAGGATTTTGCCCAGAGGGATATGCTGAAAACGACGCAGAAGCACGCGCCCGAGTATGTCCGTTCCGCCGGTGGTGGAGCCGCGCAGGAAGATTATTCCCATGCCCACGCCAATGCCGAGTCCGCCGAAAATAGCAGCCAGAAGCGTGCTGCCCGTATATTTTGGAAGCAGAAGGTCGAACGCATTGGTGATAAGCGAAAGAATGACAACGCTGCGTAAGGTGTTTACAGTGAACCTTTTGCCAAGAACACAGAATCCGAGAATAACCAGCGGCACATTCAGTAGGAAAGTGAGCGTGCCTATCTGAATGTTCGTCAGCGTATGCAGCATGGTTGCAATTGCGGTTACGCCGCCGGGAGCAATATTGTTAGGGCCTGTAAAAACGTCAACGCCGACAGCGAATATTGCGGAACCGATTATATCTGCGCCGATGTCTTTAACAATATCGGGAATTTTTATATGGTTCAAATTTCGCTCACTCCTTCCGGAAGATTATTTAGCAGAAGGTCAAAAAGCTCGCGGATGCGTTCCTGCCTGCCCTCAAGATAAAGCCAGCCGAAAAGTGATTCCACTCCGGTAGCTTTTCTGTATTCAATGGCGCAGGCACCCTTCGGTACATGTGAGGAGCTTGCGTTGCGCCCGCGGTGGAGAATCGAAAGCTCGCTTTCATCCAAAATCGGTTCTGCAATATCAAAAAAATGCGCCTGCGCAGAGGCTCTTACAAGCTTTACTGCAAGGGAATGGAGCTTTCCTATTTGCAAAGAGCCGTTCCGTAAAAGGTATTCACGAACAAGCAGTTCATAAACGGAATCTCCGATAAACGCAAGGGAAAGTCCGTTCAGTGCGCCGGCTTCGGGGTGTTTTTCGGTGGTGTCGAGCAAAATTAAAACGCCGCCTTTCTGCTGTGGCAAGTGAAATTTGTAATTAAGAGGCAAGAGAAGTTTCGCCATTATCTTTTATTTTACCATTTTTCCGCAGCTTTATCAACATGAATTTTTATACGCCAAAAGCGCGTGATTATGCGAAAAAATCCGCGTGTTAAACATAGTTTTGCGTATAAGCTCCGCATGAACGAATAAAATCGGAATTTTGAGGAAAAATAAAGCCGGAAGGTAAATAAGCCTTCGTAAAAAAATATTTTTTGAACGGAGAAAATTTTTATGCCTGAAAATTATGCAAGAGAAAATAGCTCTCAGCAGAAAGCACAGAACAAACAGTGCCAGAACCGTCAGATGCAGAACAACAAAAACGACAAGCACATGGGTTCTAATAAGACGGAAAACAAGCAGAGCCAGAACTGCGACTGAGCTTTGGCAATCGTGCGGCGGTGCGGAGGAATTACCGCGCCGCTGCATTTTTTATGCGCCGTCGTCATAAATTATTCTATACCAAATAAAAGAACGGGGGAACATTCCGTGCAAAAAATCAGCAAAGAGGAGCATATGCCCCACAGCTTTTCTCTCGAAAAGGACAGAACTCAGCTTGTGGCGCAGGGAATCCGTGATGTGGACGGCTTTGACGACAAAACCGTTTTTGCAATGCCGGACGGCCTCCGCATGACCATAAAGGGCAGCGGACTTAAAGTGACGGAGTTTTCTGCCGAAAGCGGAAAGCTTGCGGTGGTGGGCAAAATAGATTCCGTTACATATTCTCAGGCTCTCGGGCGCAAGGCGGGACTGCTTGACAAGATATTCAGATGATTTATACAAGGGATATTATCGGTGACCAGTGGGAGATTTTCGTTCAGGCGGTGGCAGTGGGCGCGGTGCTCGGCGGCTGCTTTGATATTTTTCGGGCGGCGTGGCTTTTTGCACCGAAAAAGCGTTGGATGATAATTCTTCGGGACGCGCTTTTCTGCCTTTGGGCGGGGTTTCTTTCCTTTTCGTTTTTGCTGAATGTGAATTTCGGTATGCCACGGGCTTATATTTACCTCGGAGAGGGAGCGGGCTTCCTTGCATGGTATATGACGCTCGGCAAGGTGAACTTTTGGCTCGCAAAGCGCCTTTCGAGGATAATAAAATCCGTGCTCAAATTTATTTTCCGCCCCCTTTTCAAAATTCTGAAGGGCTTTTTTGCTCTGCTCAAGGGCTCGTTTCAAAAAATAAAAATATTTTGTGCCAATTTTTATGCAAATCAAGAAAAACGGTTGAAAAACAAAGAGAAAGTGTTGTATAATAAATTATGTTTAAGCAGGAATACAGCTTTTCCGTTTTGCGGAGGAAAAGCCGGAAAGGAGCACGGAAGTTTTGAAAGAAGCGGCACAGAAAAGGAAAAAGAATATTATTCTTCGGATTGCAGTTATTGCCTTAGGAGTGTATCTTCTATATTCGCTGATAGCTACTCAGGCGAAGATAAGCGAGATGAAATCGACTCTTGATACCCGAAAGCAGGAGTATTCCGAAAAGCTTATTCAGAACGAGGAGCTTCAGAAGACGCTTGACAGCTACGGTACGGACGAATTTATAGAAAGACAGGCGCGCAGCAAGCTGGGTTATGCCTATGCGGACGAGCATTTTTATATTGACGTTTCGGGTACCGACTGATTTTTAATTTGAGGGGGATATTTTCTTTAATGGCAGCCGAGGTTGGTTCTGTAGTCGAGGGTAAGGTGTCCGGAATTACTAATTTCGGAGTGTTCGTAGACATTGGCGAAGGCGTCACGGGAATGGTGCATATTTCCGAGGTGGCAAGGAACTATGTCAAGGACATAAAAGAGTATGTTCGCATGGGTCAGGAGGTTAAGGTGAAGGTTATCACCGTAAGCCCCGAGGGAAAGGTGAGCCTTTCCATGAAGCAGGCGGAGGCGCCTGCCCAAAGGGACAGCCGGCCGCGCCAAAGGGAGCAGCAGCGCTGCTGCACCGGCGGCGGAACGGACAGCTTTGAATTCAAGCCCTGCCGTCAGGAGAAAATGTCTTTTGAAGATATGATGAGCAATTTCAAAAAATCGAGTGACGAGAAAATGAGCGACCTTAAAAAGGTTATAGACGCCCAAAAGGGACGCCCACGCCGCCCGAAGCAGCAATAAAGCGAGAGAAAAGGATATTGGGCGCATTTTGCTCCGGTATCCTTTTTTGAGAAGGAGATTAAGATGCTTTTTTATAACGCAGGCATTTTTACCGGCCGGGGAGATAATATAAGAAACGGCTATGTTCTTATAAAAGGCAGCAAAATAATAGACGTGGGTCCCATGGCTTTCTGCCCGAGGGACGACGAATGCTATGATATGTCGGGGCTTGTCATATATCCCGGCTTTATAGACGCGCACTGCCATATAGGTATGTGGGCGGACGGAGCGGGCTTTGAGGGGGATGACGGCAACGAGGACACCGACCCGGCAACCCCCCAGCTTCGGGCGGTGGACGCGGTGAACCCCGGGGACAACTGCTTTAATGAAGCGCTTATGGCGGGAGTTACCACAGTCGTTACCGGCCCCGGAAGCGCAAACCCGGTGGCGGGACAGCTTGCGGCTCTTAAAACCTACGGAGAGCGGGTCGACGATATGGCGATAAAGGCTCCCGCCGCCATGAAGTTCGCCCTCGGCGAAAATCCGAAG
>USFO01000058.1 GCA_900553955.1 uncultured Oscillospiraceae bacterium | reverse complement strand
AATTAAAATCCTATAAGAAAGGTAGATTAAACATTGGAAAATCGTCTTATTTATGTGGACAACTCCGCCACAACCCCTATTTCCAAAGAAGTTCTTGACGCTATGATGCCTTGGCTTACAGAGGGCTACGGCAATGCTTCCAGTATATATTCAAAAGGCCGTGAAGCGGGCTGGGCGCTTAAGGGCGCACGAGAGCAGATAGCTTCCATCCTCGGCGCACAGCCGAACGAGATTTATTTCACCTCCGGCGGCTCGGAATCCGACAACTGGGCAATCAAGGGCGCTGCCGCAACAATGGCAAAGCGCGGCAAAAAGCACATCATCACCTCCGCGTTTGAGCACCATGCGGTGCTTCACAGCTGCGCCGCCCTTGAAAAGCAGGGCTTTGAGGTCACATACGTTCCCGTTCACGAAAACGGCATTGTCCGCGTAGAGGATATCGAGGCGGCGATTCGCCCGGACACCGGACTTGTCACCATCATGTACGCCAACAACGAAATCGGCACCGTTCAGCCCATCAAGGAGATCGGCGCGCTGTGCCGCAAACACAAAATCTGGTTTCATACCGACGCCGTTCAGGCATTCGGCCATGTTCCGATAAACGTGGAGGAACAGAACATTGATATGCTCTCCGTTTCCGGACACAAAATCCATGCACAGAAGGGCGTCGGCCTGCTTTATGTGAAGAAGGGCGTCGTTCTGCCGAACCTTATCGACGGCGGCGCACAGGAGCGCGGCAAGCGCGCCGGAACGGAAAATATAGCCGGAATCGTGGGACTTGCGAAAGCAATGGAAATTGCCTCTCAGAACATTGAGGAGAGGGGCGAGCGCACCAAGGTTCTCCGCGACAAGCTCATCGACAACATTCTTAAAATTGACCGCACCCGCCTCAACGGCGACCGCGAACAGCGTCTGCCCGGCAACGTGAACATATCCATCGAGGGCATAGAGGGCGAAAGCCTGCTGCTTAGCCTTGATATGTACGGAATCTGCGCCTCCAGCGGTTCCGCCTGCACCAGCGGCTCCCTTGACCCGAGCCACGTTCTGCTTGCCATCGGCCTTTGCCACGAGGTTGCCCACGGTTCGCTGCGAATTTCCCTCAGCGACGAGAACACCATGGAGGATGTGGACAGAATCCTTGAGGTTCTGCCCGGAATTGTGGAGCGTCTGCGCTCCATGAGCCCTCTGTGGGAGAAAATTCAGCGGGGCGAGGACACCTCCGTTAAAATGATTCACTGATTGAAAGGAAGTTTTATATATGCTTTATTCCGAAAAGGTTTTCGACCATTTTTCCAACCCCCGCAATGTGGGTGAAATCGAGGATGCCAACGGCGTCGGCGAGGTGGGCAACGCTCGCTGCGGCGACATTATGAAGATGTACCTCAAGATTGAGGACGGCATCATCAAGGACGTAAAGTTCAAGACCTTCGGCTGCGGAGCAGCCATCGCCACCAGTTCCATGGCAACCGAAATGATTAAGGGCAAGCCCCTTGACGAAGCGCTGAAGCTGACAAATCAGGCGGTTGTGGAGGCTCTGGACGGTCTTCCCGCAGTGAAAATCCATTGCTCCGTCCTTGCGGAACAGGCGGTAAAGGCAGCCATCTCCGACTATTACACCCGCCAGGGAATTGACCCGCTGCCCATCGTCGGCCCCATCGGCGAGGTTGAGTGCGCAGAATGATGTGAAACAAAAAACGCCCTTAGGGCGCTTTTTTGCGGCTGCGCCGCAAATGAAGCGCGCCTTCGGCGCATGAAGCACAGCGAAGCTGTATGAAGCGCGCCCTTCGGGCGCATGAAAAACGAATGTGTGCCGCCCGTGGCGGCACATTTTTTATGCCGCTGCGGCACAGAGGTGGCGCGGCGCTTTGCCTTCCCCTTGGGGAAGGTGGCGCGGTGCTGTGCTTTGGCACTGCACCGTGACGGATGAGGGCAGCCCGCTAAAAGCGGGCTTAACCGCGGTACGCACTACTGATATTGAAATAAAAGAATCCCGCTTAACAGCGGGATTCTTTCATTTCAGTGATATACGGCGGCAAAGCCGCCGTGTGAAATCGCGCCTGCGGCACGGTGAAATACGCGCTCCGCGCGTGTGAAATATTTCGCCCCTTTTGGGGCGAAATGTTTAGGTGTGCCGCCCGTGGCGGCACATTTTTTATGCCGCTGCGGCACAGAGGTAATGGAGTGCGCTTCTCGGCTCCCCTGTGCAAGGAAAGCCGGATTTTTGCGCCCTTCGGGCGCAGCAGACTAAGGGGGCGTAATGCCGCGCTTCGCGCCGCCTGCCCGCTCAATCGTATAAAAAACAAAAATATTTAAGCAAAAATCTGCCGCAAATGCGTGATATTCCGGAGCTTTCTGCAAAAAATAACCTCAAAACTACGAAAGGAATGAAAACTATGAGAATAAAAATCATTGCCCTTGCCCTTTCCGTGGCGCTGGTGCTGTGCCTTTGCGGGTGCAGTCCGAAGGACAATAGCAGCAGCTCCGACGCGGAAGTTTTGGACAAATTTGTAATTTATCATAACAGCAAAGCTCTGGATTCCGCCCTTTCCGCCGCCGTTCGCAGCTACGAAAAGGCCACCGGCAAAAAAATCGGCGTAAAATATGCCGAAAGCGGCCTGCTTGCCGCGGCGGAGGCGGAAAAGCCCGCCCTTTATGTTGTGGACGCCGCCGATGACCTTTCCGATTGGTTCAATAAGGGACTGATTGGCGATGTAAGCAGCCTTTTTGGCGGCGTTTCCGTTGACCCCGGCCTTTGGCTCAGTGCTTCCGGCAGCTACGGCGTGCCGCTGGTGCTCGAGGGGTACGGCTATATTTTCGACCGTGATATGCTTGCCGACCTTTTCGGTGTCGAGGATGTCACCGACCTTGCGGATGACCTTCGCGCCTGCTCCTACAACGATTTTATGGGCTTCGTTTCCGCGGTGGAAACCTATATCGCGGCGCCCTCTGCGGCTTCCGTTACGGTAAACGGCAACGAATACACCTTCGCCGCGGCAAAAACCGGTAAAGCGCAGATGCTTTCCGGCGTTTTTGCCCTTACTTCCGAGAGCAGCCGCGCCTATGAGTACCTGATGAACTACGCTTTGGCGGCGAGGTTCGGCGGCAAAAACGAAATTTCCGCCGCCGCAGAAAACGACACCGCCGCCGCTAAGGAAGCCTTTGCAGCGGCAGCGCGCGCCATTGACGACCTGACAAGCCACATCGCCGGAACCGGCGGCTCCATGGGCCGCGGCGATGACTTCGTCGGCGGCGATTACACTTATTCCGCCGCCATCGACGCCTTTACCGGGGGATTCGCACTGTTTTATCCGGGCAGCACCGGCGACGCCGCCGACTTCAAAAAGTCCAGCGTCACCTTCGGCAAAAATCTCGACATTCTGCCTATGAAGCTGCCCATTGCCGAGGGCGGCGTCACCGCTTCCGGCATGAGCACGGAAAAGCTGAACCGCTCCATCGTCATCGGCAGCCGCTACTACCTTGCCCTTAATCCGAACGCGAACGCCGCCGCCGCTTCCGCAGCCCGCGACTTTGTGAAGTGGCTTTACACCGACTCCGCGGGTATGGCGGCATTTTCCGAAGCCTTCGGCGGCGTTGCATTTAACTATTCCGGCACGGCAGGCGTGCCCGAAAACGGCGTGAGCATGCCGAATGACAGCACAAGCTCCGATTTGAGCACGGAGGAAGGCTCTTCGAGCACGGCACGCGGCAAAACGCGCACCGGCAGCGGAAATTCGAGCACGGAGAGTGAAGCCTCCGGAACTCTTGACAGCATTTTGAGCACCGATGATGAAGCCGCAAGCATGCCCGACGCCGATTTGAGCACGAGCGGCGGCAGCTTGAGCACCGAAAGCGGCGCCGCAGACACCGCAGGCTACGCCCTTTCCGATTCCCTCAGCCGCGCCGTGGCACACTATTACACCTCCGGCAACTGGATTCCGGAGCTTGTCACCGCCATGCCTCGCGCTTGGCGCGCCGACGCCTTCGGTAAAAGCCTGACCGACTATTGGAACAAGCCCGCATGGTCAGACGAGGATCGCGAAAACCTTGTCACCGGCTGGATCAATAGCTGGGCGAAATAAACAAATAGGCAAAGCAGTTCCTCGAAAGAGGAACTGCTTTGCCTATCGGGCGGCAGTTACTGCCCACTGCCCGCCAATCTCCGTTTCGGTACTTGCACGGCGGCGGATTTTGTGCTATATTTATGGTATAATAAAAGAAAGGCGGTATTTCAATGATTGAAGAAGATGAGGGCATCTATATTATGTGCCCATATTGCGGAAAATCCATCCTGCTCCCTCCGGGCTATGACCGCCCGACCTACCTCTGTCCCAAGTGCAAAAAGCCCGTTCCCATTGACGAGGGCATTCTGCTCAGACTGAAGGAAATGTAAAGAAATGTGCCCGCTTATGGGCACATTTCTATATCTTATAGCGAAAGGTGAATGATTTACATATGAAACTTGCAGAAGCGCTTCAAGAGCGCGCCGATCTCAATTCTAAAATAAACGAGCTCCGCTCCCGCCTGTCGAATAACGCCACCGTTCAGGAGGGCGAAGCCCCTGCGGAAAATCCGGCGGAGCTTCTTTCACAGCTTGACGAATGTGCCGCCCGCCTTGAGGAGCTTATGGCACGCATTAACGCCACAAACTGCGCCACCGTTACCGAGCGCGGCACTCTTACCGAGCTTATCGCAAGGCGGGACTGCCTGACCCTTCGGCTTTCGGCGTACCGCAACCTTGTGAACGAAGCAAGCTGCCTTGCGCCGCGTGCTTCCCGCACGGAAATAAAAATAGTAAGCGCCGTTGATGTGAAAAAATTGCAGAAACAGGCGGACGAGCTTGCAAAAGAGCTTCGCCTTGTGGATAATCTCATCCAGCAGAGCAACTGGCTTACCGAGCTGCAATAAAGCGGCAAGCAGGTAGCCGAATCGGGGCGAGCGTTATCTCCGTGACTGAGAATGAGTTCACAAAAAATGCAGATTACGCGTGGGCTGCGACTTTTTTTACACTTTATGCCCGGACAAAGCACAAGCGTAACCCTCACAGTTTATTTTTATCACCAAACGCTGACCGTCCGGCGAGGGCGGGCAAGGGGCACTTGCCGCAAAAAAGCACTCCGAAAGGGGTGCTTTTTCAGTGGTCGGTGCCCACTATTCCTCATTCCAAATCGTAAATGTGTAATTATACATTCAATATTCGCTGCTGTTTGCAGGAAAAGCGGCGGAGAAATCGCCGCAAGCACCAAAATAAAGGCTGAAAATTATGCAAAATGCACAAATTGGAACGCTGCTGTTCGTGCAAAACGCCCAAATAATTAAAATGTATAAATATTCGCAAAAATCTATTGACAATGAATAATTATGCGTGTATAATACGTTCATCAACAAAAAACAGTGAGGTACATAAAAATGAAAAAACTTATTTCCGCAGCATTGGTTCTCGCAATGGTACTTTCCTTTGCGGGATGCAACAGCTCCAAAAAAGAAACACTTAAAGTCGCAACCTCTCCGGACTTCGCACCCATGGAGTTTGTGGATTCCAGCAAAAAAGGGCAGGAGTCCTATGTCGGCTTCGACATCACCCTTGCAAAGTACATAGCCGAGGGGCTTGGCAAGGAGCTTGAGATAGTTCCCATGAGCTTCGACGCCTGCATGGTCGCCGTGGAAGCCGGTTCCGTGGATATGGGCATTTCCGGCTTTAGCTGGACCGCAGATCGTGCCGACAACTACAACTTCTCCGACTACTACTACGCCGGGGACAACGAGGCGGAGCAGACCATAGTCACCACCAAGGCGAACGAGGGCAAATTCACCTCCGCCGCGGATTTCAGCGGCAAAAAGGTCGCCGCACAGACCGGTTCCCTCCAGCTCAGCCTCTGCAAGGAACAACTTCCCGCGGACTGCGAGGTGGTTGAGGTCGGCGATCTTACCACCGCATTTCTTCAGCTCCAGAACGGCGACTTTGACGCCATTGCGGTTGCCATGGGTCAGGCGAAGGTTTTCATTTCGAACAATGAGGAAACCACCGCTCTTTCCGGCTTCAGCTTCGAGGTCGACCCTGCCACCGTGGGCAATGTAGTTATGATGCAAAAGGGCGCCGACGAGCTTACCGCCAAGGTGAACGAGCTGCTTGCCAAGGCGCAGGCAGACGGCCTTTATGAGAAATGGTACAGCGATGCTCTTGAGCTTTCCGGCGTGGACACCGCCACGGAGGTCGCCTATGACGACAACGGCAACGTTGCTTCCGAATCCGAATCCGCCGAAGGCTGATTTGAATAAGAAATAATTTTTATAAAGGTTCAAGCCTCCTCCGCACGCGGAGAAGGCTTGAATCTGTGAATAAAGCATGGGGCGGGGCTTGCAGAGCGGTAAATTGAGAGCGAATCTCGGCTCCCCTGTGTAAGGGGAGCTGTCAAGCCTTTCGGCTTTTAAGGGCTTGACTGAGGGGTTGTATCCCCTGACAAGGTATAGCGTCTACACTATACCCTATATTTTAAGTTTCGCTCTCAGTTAAATAAGTGCATATCTTGTTTGGTGTAAACGCTATCACTGGTCGCCGATACAACCCCTCAGTCTTTTTGCGCCCTTCGGGTGCAAAAATCCAGCTCCCCTTACACAGGGGAGCCAAGAACGCGCTTAGTTACCCCTGTGCGTTATTCCTCATTCCTCATTCCTAACTACTTTGGAGGTAAACCCATGTTCAGCTTTGACCACTTAATCACCCTTTTGCGGGACTACTGGGACGTGTTCCTGCTTGAAGGACTGCGCTACACACTGATTCTTTCGGCAATCGCCGTTTTCTTCGGCGCGATTTTCGGCAGCCTGCTCGCCTTCGGGCGGCTTTCGAACAGCAAAATTCTGCGCTTCCTCTGCGCCGCCTACACCGAGGTGGTGCGTGACACCCCTCTGCTTGTTCAGCTCTATTTCTTCGTGCTGCTTATGCCAAAGCTGTTCAGCGGGCTATTCACCCTTTCCGTTTTCCAGGCTACCGCCATGGCGTTCGCCTTCAACAGCGCCGCATACGTTTCCGAAATTGTCCGTTCCGGAATACAGGCCGTGGACGCGGGACAGACGGAGGCCGCGCGTTCCCTCGGCATGAATGCGCGCCAGACCATGCTCCGCGTTGTTATGCCTCAGGCGGTGAAGAACATTCTGCCCGCTCTCGGCAACGAGTTTGTTTCCGTAATCAAGGAAACCTCCATGGCGTCCACCTTCTTCGTCGGCGATTTGATGACCTCCTACCTCAAGGTCAGGAGCGCGACCTATTGGGCGCTGGAGGCGCTGCTCATCGTGGCGGCGATTTACTTCATTCTCGGCTTCGGCCTTAGCAAGCTCATCAGCGTATTTGAAAGGAGGATGAACCGCAAATGATTCAGACGGTTGATTTATATAAAAGCTTCGGCGAGCTTGAGGTTCTAAAGGGAATTAACGAGCATGTGGACGAAGGAGAGGTCGTTTCCATAATCGGGCCCTCCGGCGGCGGCAAAAGCACCTTTCTGCGCTGCCTGAACCTGCTTGAAAAGCCCGATTCCGGTCAAATTTTTTTCGAGGGTGTGGATATTACCGCAAATAAGGTGGATATTGACCTTCACCGTCAGAAAATGGGCATGGTTTTTCAGCATTTCAACGTGTTCCCCCACCTTTCCGTTTTGGAGAACGTGACTCTCGCTCCCACTCTGGTGAAAAAGCTTCCGAAAGCGGAGGCAAATGACCGCGCCATGGAGCTTCTGAGCCGTGTTGGCCTTGCAAGCAAGGCGAACGAGAAAAGCGCAAGCCTTTCCGGCGGACAGAAGCAGCGTCTTGCCATAGTGCGCGCCCTTGCCATGGAGCCGGATGTCATGCTCTTTGACGAACCCACCTCCGCCCTTGACCCGGAGATGGTGGGCGAGGTTCTTGATGTTATCAAGGAGCTTGTGAAAAGCGGCATGACCTCGGTTATCGTCACCCACGAGATGGGCTTTGCCCGGGAAATCAGCGACCGGGTGGTGTTCTTTGACGGCGGCGTTGTCGCCGAGGAGGGCACCCCGGAGGAGATTTTCGCCCACCCCCAGAACCCCAGAACGAAGGACTTTCTTAGTAAAGTTTTGTACTAAGTACAGAAATGCAGCGCTGCGCACGCATTTCTGTCTGTCGAAAAAAATCCTGCGCAGCAGGATTTTTTCGTTTCTGTCAAAGGCGGGCAAACCTCATCCGTTACGGTGCAGCGCCGCTCCATGCCCAACTCCGCACTACTGACCGCTGCCAAAAATTTTTCCCTGCATATTGACTGTATATTTGTACAGTGGTATTATTTTATAGTATTTTTATATGAATTTATGAAAGGAAGCAAAATAATATGGAAAATTTCACCTTTAGCAAACTGGAATATGTCCGCCCGGACTTTGACGCTGCCGAAGCCAAGGCAAAAGAGCTTACCGAGCGTGTCAGAAACGCGAAAAGCTACGCAGATGTAAAGCAGGCTATTCTCGACCTTGACAAATTTATGTGCGACTTTTACACCATGCTCACCATAGCGCATATTCGCAACACCCTTGACACCACAAACGAATTTTACGAAAACGAAATAGCCTTTATAAATCAGCGCGCTCCGGAGGCGGAGGGTTCCTTTGTGGGCTTCACCAAAGCCGTCGTCGAATGTCCCTTTACCGCGGAGCTTGACGCAGACCTCGGCAAGGAATACCTTGTTGCCGCAAAGAGAGAGCTTGACCAGTACGACGACACCCTCGTTCCCTTTAAGCAGGAGGAGAGCCGCCTTGAAACCGAGTATCAGAAGCTTATGGCAACCGCCGAAATCGAGTTCGACGGCAAAAAGCTCAACCTCTACGGTATTCAGAAGTACTTTGAGAACCCCGACCGCGAGGTTCGTAAGGCCGCGTTCAAGAAATATTCCGAATTCTACGAGAAGAACGAGGAGAAGATGGAGGAAATCTTCGACAAGCTCGTCAAGGTTCGCACAAAAATGGGACAGGCTCTGGGCTACAAGACCTTCACCCCTCTGGGCTACCTTCAGCAGGGCAGAAGCGACTACGGTCAGGAGGAGGTTGCGTCCTTCCGCGAACAGGTTCTCCGGGAGCTTGTTCCCCTCTGCTCCAAGCTCTATGAGGCGCAGGCAAAGCGCATAGGCGTAGACCGTCTTATGGCGTACGACGAGAAATTCATCTTCCCGGACGGCAATGCGGAGCCTATCGGCGACGAGGATTACATGGTCAAAGAGGCGCAGAAGATGTACCACGACCTCAGCCCCGAAACCGGCGAATTTATCGACTTTATGATCGACCACGAGCTTATGGATCTCACCAACAAGCCCGGCAAGGCAAACACCGGCTACATGACCGACCTGCCCAAATACCTTGCTCCCTTCGTATTCAGCTGCTTCAACCACACCATCTTCGATATGCAGGTTCTCAGCCACGAGCTGGGACACGCCTTTGCGGGATACCGCGCAATGCGTCATCAGCCCATCAGCAGCTACTACTCCGAAAGCACCGATATTGCGGAAATTCACTCCATGTCCATGGAACAGTTCTGCTACCCCTATGCGGAACGCTTCTTCGGCGATGCCGCCGACAAATACCGCTTCGCTCATCTTCAGGAGGCGCTGACCTTCGTTCCCTTCGGCGTTGCGGTGGACGAATTCCAGCATATTATTTACGAAAACCCGAACCTCACCCCCAAGGAGCGCACCATGGAGTGGCACAAGCTTGAGGAAAAATATATGCCCTGGCGCAAATACGAAAACGACCCCTTTATGGAGCGGGGCGGCTTCTGGTACCACAAAATCCACATTTTCCTCTATCCGTTCTACTACATCAACTACACCCTCACCACCATGGGCGCCATGGAGTTCAAAAAGCGCTATGCGGAGAACAAAGAGGAAGCCTTCAAGGATTACCTCACCCTCTGCGACATCGGCGGCAGCCTTTCCTACCTTGAATCCCTCAAGGCAGCTCACCTGCACGTTCCGTTTGAGGAAGGCAGCGTTGCGAACGCCATTTCCTACGCCAAGGACATCCTGCTCAAGGCTATCGAGGAGGAGCAGAAATAATCCCGCACACAAAAAGCCCGCTTCACAGCGGGCTTTTTGGTGCTTTGCTTTGGTGAATGACACGGCATATTGAGTGCGAATCTCGGCTCCCCTGTGCAAGGGGAGCTGTCAGCGAAGCTGACTGAGGGGTTGTATCCGCGACAAGGTATAGC
>USFO01000057.1 GCA_900553955.1 uncultured Oscillospiraceae bacterium | reverse complement strand
GGATAACATGGAAGCGCTGCATGGACATGAACGACCGTCAGCTCCGCTTCATAGTGGACGGCCTTGGCGGCAAGGTGAACGGCACGCCCAGGGAGGACGGATTCGACATTACCGTTGCAAGCGAGATTATGGCCGTGCTGTGCCTTTCAACGGGCATAGCAGACCTGAAGGAGAGGCTGGGGCGCATGATAGTGGGCTACACATATGACGATAAGCCCGTTACCTGCGCAGAGCTGAAGGCGGCGGGAGCCATGACGGCGCTGCTGAAGGACGCAATAAAGCCAAACCTTGTGCAGACGCTTGAGGGTACGCCCGCGTTCGTGCACGGCGGGCCGTTTGCAAACATTGCCCACGGCTGCAACAGCGTTATGGCTACGCGCATGGCGCTGAAGATGGGCGATTATGCCGTTACGGAGGCTGGCTTCGGCGCGGATTTGGGCGCGGAGAAGTTCCTTGACATAAAGTGCCGCATGGCGGGGCTTGCGCCGGATGCGGTTGTTGTTGTGGCGACCGTTCGCGCGCTGAAAATGCATGGCGGGCTTGATAAGAAATCTTTGGGAGAAGAAAATCTCTCCGCACTGGAAAAAGGCATACCGAACCTGCTGCGCCATGTTTCAAACATAAAGAATGTGTATAAGCTGCCCTGCGTTGTAGCGGTGAACCGCTTCCCCACGGATACGGACGCGGAAATCGAATTCATTATGGCAAAGTGCGTAGCGCTTGGCGTGAATGCGGTGCTTTCCACCGTGTGGGCGGACGGCGGCAGGGGAGGAAAAGCCCTTGCGAGAGAGGTCGTGCGCCTCTGCGAGGAGGAGCGGGGCGACTTTACCTTCGCCTACGAGGATAACCTCGGCATAAAAGAAAAAATAAACGCCGTTGTGACGAAAATCTACGGCGGAGCGGGCACGGAATTTACATCTGCGGCGGAAAAGCAGATAGCAAGGCTTGAGCAGCTCGGCTTCGGCGGCTGCCCGGTCTGTATTGCGAAAACCCAGTACAGCTTTTCCGACGACCCGACAAAGCTCGGCGCACCGGAGGGCTTCACCGTCACCGTCAGAAATGTGAAAATATCAGCCGGAGCGGGCTTTGTCGTTGCGCTCACCGGAGATATTATGACAATGCCGGGTCTGCCGAAGGTTCCCGCGGCGGAAAACATCGACGTTGACGAGCAGGGAAGAATAACCGGGCTGTTTTAATACAATTAAAAAGGCGTAACCTCGTCGAGGTTACGCCTTTTGCTTATAGCTTTTTGCCAATTTCAATTCTGATTTCGTGTCGCTCCGGGTCGGAGTTTGTGTATGAATACAAATCAAATCCAATCAGCTCAAAACCGTTTTTGCGATAGAAAGTAATGGCATTTTCGTTGCAGGTCTGGGTTTCGAGCACGATCATTCTCGCGCCGCTTTCCTTTGCTTCGCATAGGATGGCATTCATAAGCGCGGAGCCGATTCCGCCGTGACGGTTCGCACAGTCAAATACGCAGATGTTGCTCAAGCGGTAGCGGTTGTTCCAGCCTTCGGGAGCGCCTTCAACGAATCCGAGCAGCTTGCCGTTCTCGAACGCACCGTAAGCGATCATATTATCGAGCCATTCGCCGAAAAATGTATCGTCAAACGACCGTTCGACAGGCGAATCGAAGCGTTTGTATTCAATATCAAATCCGCCGGTAGTGCGAACAATGTCATAATATCCGTTTGTTATATATCGCGCGGTAAATTTCTGCCCGGCGTATTTTTTCGGGTTTAATTTAACAATTTCCATAAGGTCAAACTCACTTTTTGCCGAAAAGCTTCGCCAAGGGACCCACCACGTTCTTGAGGTCGGTTATGGCTTCGTTTAATTCGTCGATATTTATTTTATCTATTTTCTGAAGCGCCTCGTCAACGCCGGAAAGGGCTTCGGTAAGGCTCTGCCCGCCCTCCTCGATGAGCTTGTTTGCGTTGGTCAGAAGCTCGGTTAGGTTCGACTCGTCAAGGATGGTTGAAAGCTCCTCCGTCAGCTCGGAAATCTGCTCTATGGCGGCGTTCGCTTCGGAAATTGTGTGATTGAGCTTTACGCACAGCACCAAAAGCGCCGCCGCGATTATGAACATAAAAATCGAAAAAATTACGGTCTGCGTTTTCATCAGCGTTGCCTGCCGGCGAAGAAGCTCGTTTTGCTCCGCTAAAATATTTTGCTCGTTATTCTGTGTCATAGTGCTCTCCTTTTTATGCAATTATGTTGGCAATGCCGAAAGAAAGCGCGCCCATTATTATTCCGCACGCAATTACGCCCGCGCCGATGGTAAGCAGGCTCTTTTTTATACGAAGCTGCAAAAGCGCACTTACAAGAGAGGCCGTCCATGCGCCTGTTCCCGGCAGGGGAACGGCTACGAAAAGAAACAAGCCCAAAAGCTCCCAGCCGCCGATTTTTTCGGCTTTTCTGTTGCCGCGGTCGATGATTTTTTGAAACACCCAGCCGATTTTATCCACCTTCGCAAGGTAAAGGAGAATCCCCTTTGAAAATTTAATCAAAAACGGCACGGGAAGCATATTTCCGAGAACACAGCATATAAAGCTTTGAAGAAAAGGCATATCATTTGCCGCGGCATATATCATGGCGCCCCGAAGCTCAACGAGCGGAGCCATGGATATTATAAAAAGATGAAAGTATTTGTCCAATTATTCCTCACCACCTTGATTATTTTAACACAAAACAGAGTCAAAATAAAGTAAAATTCGCGCAAAGATATTTAAGATTTTCTTACGAAGTATATATTAAAACAAAAAATTAACGAAAAGGCTTTAATTCGATGGTGCTTTGTGCTATTATTAAAATGTATTTTTATGACTGGAGGACACTATGAAAAGATTTCTTTCTGTTTTACTTGTTTTAATGGTGGTGGTATCGGCTTTTACGGGCTGTAAAAATAACGATGCCGAAAAAAGCGGCGGCAGCAAAAGCGAGCCCGAAAAAATAGAGATTATCAGCCAAAACTTAGATGTTGTGCTTTACGACGACGGAACCCTGACGGATTATTGGAACGGCATAATATCCGCTTTTGAGACTGCAAACCCCGGCGTTACCGTAAACGCCACAATGAGCAAGGACGCCGCCTACGACCTGCGTGATATGATTTTGGGCGGAAGCTCTCCGGATTTTGTATATCTTCCCGCCGATGAGGAAAGCGGAATTACCGCCGCCCTGATTAAGGACAGAGCAATGACCGTCCTTGACGACGTTGCCGAGAAGAACGCTTCCGCAGTGTTTTCCGGCGCGTTCGACAATGTTTACTGCAAGCCCTATGACGATGGAAAAACCTATCTCGCTCCGCTTTTCTTTGAGCAGGAGGGACTTATCTATAACAAAAAGCTGCTCAGTGAAAATGGCTGGTCGCTGCCCACCACTTGGGACGAGTTTGTTGCCCTTGCGGAAAAATGCGACGAAAAGAACATTGCTGTTTTTACCTATGCGGGCAGAGAGCCGGAGGAATTTGTGAATATGTTCGCCGCAGCGGCTGTACCTGCCGTGGGAACGGAGCAAATGAACAAGCTTCTGAGCTGCGACAAGGAAGCGTGGACCGATAACGAGCAGGCAAAGGCGTTTGCTGAAAAGCTTGACGCCATAAAGAAGCTTGTTGTTTCCGGCAGCAGCACCAAAACTCACGACGATGTTACCGAAAGCTTCAAAAAGGGCGAGGCACTCTTTATCTCCGGAAGCACCGCCGACCTTGCAAAGCTGCTCGAGGATGAAAATGGGGATTACGGTTTTGCCGCATATCCGAGCCTTTCCGGCGAGAGAGTGAACGTTATTTCCGTTTCCGAAATGTATATTCCGATAGAAGCGAAAAACGCCGATCTCGGAAAGAAATTCATGTCTTTCCTTTACAGCGACGCCGCTGCGGCAGTTGCTGCGGAAACCGTTAAAAAGCTTCCTCCGGTAGCCTCTGCGGCAAGCCTTGCGGCGCAGTATGAATTCGGCGCGGCGGAAAAAGAAGCATATTCCGCGCTGACTTCTTCCGTTTACGCACCGAAGTTCATGTTAAAAGCGGCGGATAACGAGAGCCTTTCCGATGAGTTCTGCGCTCTTGCAGTTTCCGTATTCAAAGGAGACGTAAAGCCGGAGGAATTTGCTTCAAAGATGGTTGAATATATTGAAAAGTATTGACATAAAGCAGGGAGAGAAAGAAACAATGGATAAGAAGAAATTTTACATTACAACGCCGATATACTACCCATCGGATAAGCTGCATATAGGTCACACCTATTGCACCGTCGCCACGGATGTTATGGCGCGCTACAAGCGCCTTCAGGGGTACGATGTAATGTTCCTCACCGGCACGGACGAGCACGGTCAGAAAATTCAGCAGAAGGCCGAGGCAAAGGGCGTAACTCCTCAGCAGTTCGTGGACGAGGTCGTTGCGGGAATAAAGGAGCTTTGGAAGCTTATGAACATTTCCAACGACCGCTTTATCCGCACCACCGACGACTATCATGTGGAAAGCGTGCAGAAGATTTTCAAGCGCCTCTACGAACAGGGCGACATCTATAAAGGCACCTACAAGGGCAAATACTGCACCCCATGCGAATCCTTCTGGACGGAGACCCAGCTTGTGGACGGAAAATGCCCGGACTGCGGCAGAGATGTAATTGACGCCGAGGAGGAGGCGTATTTCTTCCGCCTTTCCGCCTATTCGGACAGACTTGTAAAATATTACGAGGAGCACCCGGACTTCCTGCTGCCCACCTCCCGCCTCAACGAGATGGTGAACAACTTCATAAAGCCCGGCTTGGAAGATCTGTGCGTTTCCCGCACCAGCTTCAGCTGGGGAATACCGGTGGACTTTGACCCAAAG
This sequence comes from uncultured Oscillospiraceae bacterium, assembly GCA_900553955.1. Lineage (GTDB taxonomy): Bacteria > Bacillota > Clostridia > Oscillospirales > Ruminococcaceae > UMGS1668. The sequence goes on along the minus strand of USFO01000057.1, from coordinate 5,446 downwards.
CATGTGGTTTATGTTTGGGTGGACGCGCTGACCAACTATATCACCGCTTTGGGCTACGAGAATGAAAAGTACAACGACTTCGACAAATACTGGCCTGCGGACGTTCACTTTGTCGGCAAGGAAATAGTGCGTTTCCACACCATAATTTGGCCCGCAATTCTTATGGCGCTTGATTTGCCGCTTCCCAAGAGGGTTTACGGTCACGGCTGGCTGCTTATCGACGGCGGAAAAATGTCAAAATCCTTCGGAAATGTTGTCGACCCGGTAATTCTTTGCAAAAGATACGGCGTTGACGCGCTGCGCTACTTCCTTCTTAGGGAATTCCCGTTCGGCTCCGACGGTTCTTTCACCAACGAAGCGCTTATAAGCAGAATTAATACCGACCTTGCCAACGACCTCGGAAACCTCGTTTCCAGAACCGTGGCAATGGCGGATAAATACTTCGGCGGAACGCTGCCGGAGGGCAGAGAAGCGGAGCCGGTGGATGATGAGCTTTTGGATATGGTCAAGGGTCTGCGGGAAAAATACGAGCACGAAATGGAAAGCTATGCGTTCCAGAACGCGCTTATGGAAATTTTCAAAATCATCTCCCGCTCCAACAAATACATTGACGAAACCGCGCCTTGGGTGCTCGGAAAAGACCCGGCGAAGAAAGACCGCCTTGCGGCGGTGCTCTATAATCTCCTTGAGGGTATTCGCGTGTGCGCTGTGCTGCTTACTCCCTTTATGCCCGATACCGTGGTGAAGATTTTTGACCAAATCGGCGCTCCCGAGGATGCAAGAGTATACGAAACCGCCGATAAATTCGGCGTTCTGCCCGCAAATGTGACCGTTCACCGTGGAGAAACTCTGTTCCCGCGTATTGACGCTCAGAAAGAGCTTGCGGAGCTTGAAGCGGAGGAGAAAGCCGCAAAAACTTCCGCAGTCGAGGAGAAAAAAGAAGAAATCATGCTTGAACCCGAAATCGGCATTGAGGATTTCGGCAAGGTGGAGCTTCGCGTAGCGAAAATCCTTTCCTGCGAGAAGGTTCCGAAAGCAAAGAAGCTCTATAAAATTCAGCTTGACGACGGAATGGGCGGCCGCCAAATCGTCTCCGGAATTGCACAGCATTATGCCCCGGAGGAGCTTGTGGGCAAGAAGATAATCGTAGTGGCAAACCTAAAGCCCGCAAAGCTCTGCGGAGTGGAATCCTCCGGTATGCTCCTTGCCGGAGACAGAGAGGACGGCTCCGTGTGCGTCACCTTCGTTGACGACTCCGTGCCGGTGGGGACAAGGCTGCACTGATGGAATACAGAGGAATTTTCGACACCCATGCTCATTATGACGATGAGCATTTTGACGAAGACCGCGACACCGTGCTCGGCTCACTTGCCGGGCACGGCGTTTCGCTTGTTGTTGACCCGGCGTGTGACCTTGCCTCCTGCGAAAAAACGCTGGAGCTTTCCGCAAAATACGGCTTTATTTATTCCGCCGTGGGCGTACACCCACATTCTGCGGAAAGTGACGGAACGGGGGAGTGGCTGCAAAGGGTAGAGGCGTTCGCAAAGCAAAATAAGGTGGTTGCCATAGGGGAAATCGGGCTTGACTACCACTATGATTTCTCTCCGAGGGAAAAACAGCTTGAGGTTTTTTCGGCGCAGCTCGCTTTGGCAAGCGACCTCGGTCTGCCGGTGATAATCCACGACAGAGAAGCCCATGCGGACACCCTTGAGCTTGTGCAAAAGTACCGTCCGCGGGGAATTATCCACTGCTATTCCGGCTCTGCGGAAATGGCAAGGGAATTTGTAAAGCTCGGAATGTATATAGGCTTTACCGGCTCCGTGACGTTCAAAAACGCTAATAAGCTTTTGCTTGCGGCGGCGGAGGTTCCGGAGGACAGAATTCTCCTTGAAACGGACTGCCCGTATATGGCGCCGGTGCCGTATAGGGGACGGCGGTGCGACAGTACGCTTATTCCGGCAACGGCGGAGCGCCTTGCGGAAATTCGCGGCACGGACGCACAGACCCTTATCGACCGTGCGCGGGAGAACGGCTGCCGTGTTTACGGAATTGAAACGGAGGACGGAATATGAGAATAAGAAGAAAGCCATGGGCAAGACCGGAGCTTGCGGAGTGGGAGAACTGCATAGATAATCCTGCGGAAAACAGAGGGAAATGGCACTCCGCTTTCAAAAAAGACCAGCCGCTTATGATTGAGCTTGGCTGCGGCAAGGGCGGCTTTATGTCGAAGCTTGCGGTTGCGAACCCGGATACCAATTACATAGCCGTTGACATAAAAAGCGAGATGCTTGGCCTTGCCATGCGTAACATAAAGCGCGAATATGCCGAAGCACAGCGCGAAATCGACAATGTGCTCATTTTTAGCCAGGAAATAATGCTTATAAATAAGGTTTTCGCTCCGGAGGATGTCTGCGAGCGCATTTATATCAATTTCTGCAACCCGTGGCCGAAAACTCACGACCACAAAAAGCGCCTTACTCACAACAATCAGCTTATGCAGTACAGGGAATTTCTTCGGGACGGCGGCGAAATCTGGTTCAAAACGGATAACGACGATTTGTTCCTCTCCTCCAAGCGGTATTTCGGCGAATGCGGCTTTGAGCTTACCTATGTGACGGAGGATTTGCACAATTCCGGCTTCGAGGGAAGCCTTGCAACGGAGCACGAAAAGATGTTTTCTGAGCAGGGAATACCGATAAAGTTCCTTATAGCAAAGAAACTGCCCATTTCTGCCGAAGAAATTGTAAAATAAATATTAAAATATATGAAAACCCTCTTGATTTTTATGGGGAAATAGTATACAATATTATTAGCACTCAAGAAGACGGAGTGCTAATAATATGAGAGTAAATTATTTTATAGGAGGATATATAATGAACGTAAAACCACTCGGCGACAGAGTCGTAATCAAAATGATTGAAAGCGAAGAAAAGACCAAGGGCGGCCTTATTCTTACCGCAAACGCACAGGATAAGCCCGAAATCGCAGAGGTTCTCGCAGTAGGCCCCGGCACTCTTGCGGACGGTAAAAAGGTTGAAATGGAGCTTAAAGTCGGCGACCATGTTATCATGGGCAAATATGCGGGCACCAATGTTAAAATCGACGGTGAAGAAATCATCATTCTTTCCCAGTCCGACATACTTGCAAAGGTAGAGGAATAATATCCTAATCAGTTAATATTTTCGGAGGTATTTATATATGGCAAAACAAATTCTTTATGGCGATGAAGCCAGAAGAAAGCTTCAGAATGGTATCGACAAACTTGCCAATACCGTAAAAATCACCCTTGGCCCTAAGGGCTGCAATGTTGTTCTTGATAAAAAATTCGGCACTCCGATCATCTGCAACGATGGTGTTACCATCGCCAAGGAAATCACCCTTGAAGATCCTTTTGAGAACATGGGTGCTCAGATCGTAAAAGAAGTTGCAACCAAAACCAACGATGCTGCCGGCGACGGCACCACCACTGCAACCCTTCTTGCACAGGCACTTGTTCGCGAGGGTATGAAGAACGTAACCGCCGGCGCAAACCCCATGCTCATCAAACGCGGTATTCAGAAAGCCGTTGACGCAGCCGTTGAAGCAGTTCTGAAGAACGCAAAGAAGGTTTCCGGCTCTCAGGACATTGCAAGAGTTGCAACCATTTCCTGCGGCGATTCTGAACTCGGCAATCTGATTGCCGAGGCAATGGAAAAGGTTACTACCGATGGTATCATCACCGTTGAGGACAGCAAAACCGCAAACACCTATATCGAAGTTGTTGAAGGTATGGAATTTGACCGCGGATTTCTTTCTCCTTACATGGTAACCGATACCGACAAGATGGTAGCTGTTATGGAAGACTGCTCCATTCTTCTTGTTGACAAGAAGATTTCCTCCTTCCAGGAGCTTGTACCGATTCTTGAGCTTTCCATGAGAGCGGGCAAAAAGCTTCTCATCGTTGCCGAAGATATTGAAGGCGACGCACTTACCAACCTCATCGTCAATAAGCTCCGCGGCACTCTTAACGTATGCTGCGTAAAGGGTCCCGGCTTCGGCGAGAGAAGAAAAGAAATGCTTCTTGATATTGCCGCACTCACCGGCGCAACCCTTGTATGCGATGACATCGGCCTTAACCTTACCGATGTTACTCTTGACCACCTCGGCTTTGCAAAGAAAGTCAAGGTCGACAAAGATAAGACCCTTATCGTCGACGGCGGCGGTTCCAAAGAGGACATTCAGGCTCGTATTGCCATTATCAAGGCTTCCTATGAAACCGCTCACAGCGATTACGACCGTGAGAAGCTTCAGGAAAGACTTGCGAAGCTTGTCGGCGGCGTAGCAGTTGTAAAATGCGGCGCAGCAACCGAAACCGAAGCAAAAGAGAAAAAGCTCCGTATCGAGGACGCTCTCAACGCAACCAAGGCTGCTGTTGAGGAGGGTATCGTAGCAGGCGGCGGCGTTGCTCTTGTAAATGTAATTCCCGATGTTGAAAAGGTTCTTGCCACCGCTCACGGCGACGAAAAGACCGGTGTGAAGATTGTTCTCCGCGCTCTTGAAGAGCCTATGCGTCAAGTAGCAATCAATGCGGGTCTTGATGGCTCCGTTGTAATCGACAAGGTTCGCCGCTCCAAGAAGAACGGCTACGGCTTCAACGTATTCACCGAGGAATTCTGCGATATGATCGAAGCGGGCGTTGTTGACCCCGTAAAGGTAACTCACTCCGCACTTCAGAACGCAGCCTCCGTTGCGGCAATGGTTCTTACTACCGAAAGCCTTGTAACCGATATTCCCGAGAACAACGGCAGAATGATAAATACTGTTCAGGAGCAGATGCACCAGACTCCTCGTCCGGGCGGCTTCTAAGATCCAAAATATATTTGAGCACGGTGCTCAAAATAAAAAAGGTTCGGCTTTTGCCGAACCTTTTTTGGTGCTCAAAATGAGCATTGCACAAAAAAATGTGATGCTCATGCGGGTTTACAAAAACAAAAAGCGCATTGCATGGGCAATACGCTTTTTTAGAAAGATCAAATTATTCTTTTACTTCGCCAAGCTGGCGGTCAAGCCAAGTGGAAGCAAGGTCGAGAGCGGAATAAAGTCCATCGCGCTCCGCACGCTTCACTACCATTTCGGTGGGAATGGCGTTCGGGTCGGTGGACATCATCTGAAGGGTAATATGGCTTGCCATTTCAATGCCGTCCGCCTCTTTGGTGTCGGTAATCTGAAGCATTACCACATAGGGGTCGCGCATATCGCCGTAATAGAGTATCTTTTTGCTGCGCACAAGGGGTCTGCCCTTATACATCATAAATTCCTGTTTTTCTTCTGCCATAATATCCTCCAAAATCAGTCGTCAAGATAATTTTTCACCAGAATCTGAAGAAGCTCATCGCGGTCGATGCGGCGGATAAGGCTTCTTGCGTTGTTATGCGTGGTGATGTAGGTGGGATCCTCAGACAGCAGA
>USFO01000056.1 GCA_900553955.1 uncultured Oscillospiraceae bacterium | reverse complement strand
TCAGTATCCCTCGGATGCTCGACCGCCTGAGGTGCTTCGCACCAGCCGAGGTTATGATTTCGATAGTGCGGCGCAAAGCGCATACTCCGCACGGCGGCTGAGCCGCGATTGGCGCGGCGCTCTGCGCTCCGTCTCGCTCGGTGAGCACAGGGGAGCCAAGAACGCACTCCATCGCCTCTGTGCAAAATTCCGTATTCCGAATTCCGAATTCCGCATTACTCTGTGCCACTCCCCCATCAAAATGTGCGCGCACGGCGCGCACTCCTTCGTTTTTCATGCACCCGAAGGGTGCGCTTCATACAGCTCTGCTGTGCTTCATACGCCGCAGGCGTGCTTCATTTGAGGCGACCTTGTCGCCTCACGGCACCCACTTATATCCAAAGCCCCATACGGTTTGCAGATGAGCCGGACTTGAGGGTTCATCTTCAATCTTCATGCGCAGGCGGCGGATGTTCACATCAACGATTTTGTCGTCGCCGGTATAGCTTTCGCCCCAAATTCGCACCAGAATCTGCTTGCGCTCCATGGCGGTTTCGGCATTGCGCATAAACAGCTCCATAAGCTGAAATTCCACCTGAGTAAGGTCAATGGGCTTGCCGTTTTTGGTAAAGGTATGCCCATCCATATTCAGCACAAACGGTCCGGAGGTAAGCACGTCGCTCTGCATTTCGCTTCCAACGGAGATTCTGCGGCAGATTGCGTCCACCCGGGCGGCAAGCTCGCTGGGCGAAAACGGCTTGGTAACATAGTCGTCCGCACCGAGCATAAGCCCTTTTACCTTGTCCATTTCCTGAGTCTTTGCCGAAAGCATGATGATTCCCACACGGCTGTTTTTTTCGCGGATTTTTTTGCAGACCGTAAGCCCGTCAATTCCGGGCATCATAATGTCAAGCAGCACCACGCTGAAATCGTTCGGCGCCTTGTTGAACGCCTCTATGGCGTCCTCGCCGCAGGCGGTGTCAACCACCTCATAGCCTGATCTGCGCAGGGTCAGCACCTCAAATTCGCGGATAGCGTCCTCATCTTCACAAACAAGCAGCTTTTTCATATAACAAAGCCCCCTTACTTCACAAAAGTAAATCTTTCCTTGCAGCTTTCCGGCGAAATATAGTAGCTGTCGCCTTCCTTTGCGCGAACGGTGACATAAAATGCCTTTGTTCCGTTCTTCCCTGCAAGGATCTCGTCGCCCTCGTAAATATCCTGATACGCTCCGGCGCGTACAGAGCGGATTGAAAGCACTTCCTCGCCCTTTTCAATATCGATGAAGGCGTATTCGCCGAAATTTTGGCTGTATTTAATCGAAACTCCGCTGCTCCACTCCTGCTCAAGGCGGAAAACATATCCGTCCTCGCCGTTTGCAAAGCCGTACCATACCGGAAGCGCGTCAGCGCCGTTGTATTTAACATACTTGATAAAATAAATACGGCTTTCGTCATAGCTGTCCGTGGTTACGGTGTCCTCGCGGATTTCCACCGGCATTTCGATAATTCCGTCGCCGTCAATATCCGTGCAGACGGCGGCGGTATTCCGCGCATACATTCCGCGCTTGTTGATTACAAAGCCTGTTCCGCTGCTTTCCTCTTCCTCCTCCACAATAAAGGAGGCTATGGTGTACCGCAGCGTGCGTTCGCCCTCCAGCACCAGCACCTCGGTCAGATAAATATTGTCGTAAATCTTTGAGTCGACAAAGAATCCGGTGCGCCCATCCCCAAGTCCGCCCACAGCGGTGGAGTATATGTTAGCGTATTCGGCGTTGATATATACGGCTTCGCTTATTTCCATGCCGTCCCCGCTGCTGTAAAGAATCCTTGCGGTGAAGCGGTTGTCATACGAACCGCCGAACACGATAACATCCAAAACGCCGTCGCCGTTCATGTCCGCAAGCTCGATTCCGTCGCAGGGTGACATATAAAGCTGCTCCAACCGGTCCGAAACAAAGTCGTATATGCCGATTTCCTTGTCCCACTTTACCACAAGCAGCTTTTCTTTGCCGGTATCAAGAAAATGCACATCGGAAATATCGCCGGAGGAACCCGCTGCTTCGTAAACCGAAACCCAGTCGCCGCCGCTTTGGCGAAGAATGTTTATTCGCGTGCCGGAGCTGTCGTCCCCGGCAGAGTAGAACGCCAGCGCTTCCTCGCTGCCGTCGTTGTCCAAGTCGCAGAACATAAATGCGGAGTTGGAGCCGTTGTTCAGCGGGTACTTAAGGTAGAAGTCGCCGCCGGTAACTCCGGTCAAGGCATCATTTAATTTTGCCTGCTCCTCCGTAAGGCTCGGGGGCTGCATCAACACCTCGGTATCTGTTTCAAAGGCGCTGCAGCCCGAAAAGCCAAGGACGAAAAACGCCGCCGCAAATAAAAGCAATATCTTTTTCAAAAGGCTTTGCGCCTCCTTTCGTTAAAACAGTCTGTCTTTAGTATATTATAATAATACAAATAATCGCTTTTTGTCAATCAATATGATGTGAATATTGTGTTAAACCGCTTTACAAACGCAAAATTGTGATGATGTTTTTCCGAAGCACTGAATTTTATGCCTCACAATTCGTGCCGTCTGCCGCATACAAGAAAAATTTCTTCATTTATATCACTTGCCATTTTTCCCATCCCGAAAATGCCTATATATAAAACAAGAACAAGACCAAGAAATATATCAAGAAAAAAAAGAAATAATTAAAGAAAGTGAAATCGCATTTTTTGCCACTTTTCCACCGAAATTTTCAACTTTTCAACAAACTTTCAACAAAGTTTTCAACAATAACTGCGTTTTCCACCAAAAGCGCTTCATTTTTGAGTTAGCACTCTTAATTGGTAAAAATATGGATAATGTTGAAAACTACGAGTTTTCAACTTTTTGTGGAAAACTTGTTGCAGAGGGAAACAGGTTTACAGCGAGCGTTTGCATAGCACATCTCGGCTCCCCTTGTGCAGGGTTTACCGCAAGCGTTCGCGGAGCTTTTCTCGGCTCCGTTACCTCTGTGCCGCTCCCCCATCAAAATGTGCGCGCACGGCGCGCGCTCCTTCATTTTTCATGCGCCCGAAGGGTGCGCTTCATGCACCACCGCGCACTTCATTTGCGGCTTCAGCCGCAAAAAAAGCGTCCGCTTTCGCGGACGCCTTCGTAAAAACAAATTTATTTGCAAATATCGTGTTTATTTTATCCCGCAGTTATGCTAAAATAATATCATCACTTCTCCATGCCGTCTTCACAGCTCTTGATGAGGTTGAACAGGCTGGAGGCAAAAAGCGGGTAGCTTCTGGCAATACTCTCGGAGGACGCATAAAGGTTCTCCCCGTTGACGGAGGAATCCCCCTCAAGCCGCCTTGCGCGGCATTCGCAGGCTTTCATATAGGCGTCCGCGCTCTCCAGCGCGCCGGGATCCTTCACGCTGAACATATTCATGTTGTTTTTGCGGCAAAAAGAGTATATAATTCTGAACATACGGTAAACCGCCGCCATAAGATAGCCGGAAACCTGCTTCGTCAGCTCCTTGCTGCCGCTTTTTGCCAGCAGGTCGAACACCACGTTCATGGAATTTGCAATAAGCTTTTTGTTGAGCACCGGCAGAACTCCGGCGGAGGACATTCCGTTCTCCTTTCCGGCGGAATCCGGCTCCGGAATATCCTCGGCGGCAATGGTCATGCCGTCCGGGTCGGCGGAACGACCCAGCAGATAATCGGTGGAAACACCGTAATAATCCGCGGCGCGAACAAGAAAATCAAGGCCGCACTCGCGTATTCCTTTTTCATAATGAGAAAGCAGAGCCTGAGAAACGCCAAGCGCCGCAGCGGCTTCTTTCTGGCTCAGATGTTTTTCTTTTCTAAGCAGGGAAATAACTCTCGGAAAATCCGACTGCATATTACAATGCCCACCTTTATTCGATAACAGTGTGTATATTATACACCGTTCATAACCCTTTGTAAAGTATTTCAAGGAGGAAATATGGTAACTTACAAAATACATTTTTTCCGTCACGGCATGGCGGAGGATCCTTCCCGCAAAATCTGCCTTGGCGGCAGAACCGACCCCGCTCTCACTCCGGACGGCGCTCAGGAGCTGCGCGAGCTGATGAGCACCTATCAGTACCCCTTCGCGCAGAAGGTTTATACAAGCCCCATGCTCCGCTGCACCCAAACCGCGGACATCCTGTTCCCGGATACGGAAGGTGAAATTATGGACGAGCTTCGGGAATGTGACCTCGGCGAGTTCGACGGCAAATCCATAGCCGAGCTTAAAGGTGATGAGAGGTTCCTCGGCTGGCTGGAGGGTAAAAATCCGCCTCCCGGCGGCGAAACCCACGAGCAGTTCGGCGACCGCATTGCCTGCGCCTTTGACGACATAATCCACGATATGTCCGAGCACCGCCTGACCGAAACGGCGGTTGTTACCCACGGCACCGTAATTATGGGTCTTTTTGCCATGTGCGGCTACCCTCGGGAGGAAATGCGCTATTGGGCGGCGGACAGCGGCTGCGGCTATACCGTTCGCACCAGCGTTTCCATGTGGATGCACGACAACTGCTTTGAGGTCATTGCGCCGCAGCCCATGGGCGGCGAAGCGGCGGAGGACGAGCCCTTGACCGAGGAGGAACGGGAATGGAACTTCATCGAATAATCAAATCCGACGCACGCCGCGCCCTGAGCCGCTACTGGGCGAAGTCCGCGGTGTCCGCGGTGATAGTTTTCGCCGCGTATCTTGCCATCGCACTGGCGGAATCTGTGCTGCTGTTCGTCTTTTCCGGCGAAGAAGCACCCGCATTTGACATATTTAACCTTGCGGAAACAAGCACCGAAGCCCTTGTCATCACCGGAATTTCCGCCTTTGTGTTCTGCCTGCTTATGCCGGCGCTGCTTATAGGCTACCGCAAACTGCACCTTGCCTTTGCAAACGGCGGAGAAATCGCTGTCGCAACCCTGTTTGACAGCTTTTCTTCCTTCCGCGAGTTTTTGCGGGCAATCGCCTTTACGCTGCTGCTTACCATACGGCGAACGCTGGTTTTCGCGGCGGCTCTTGTCCCCGGCGGGGCGCTTATCTATGCGGCTTACCGCTTTATCAAGCCGCAAAACCGCACCGTGTATATGCTCGAGCTTTGCGCCTACTGCGTTGGCGGAATTTTGATTCTGCTCTGCCTTGCGCTGGCGCTTATCTTCGTACAACGGTGGTTCGCAGCGCCCTATTATCTTGCAGGCGGAACCGGCGTGCACAAGGCGTTTTCCCTCTCCGTAAAGGCAACAAAGGGGCTTTGCCCGAACATAATCCGCTTCAAAATCTCGTATTTCGGCTGGGCGCTGCTCTCCGTGCTTGTGCTGCCCCTTTTCTGGAGCCTGCCCTATTACTCCACCGCCTCCGCCATCTATGCAAAGTACCTCGCGGAGCGGCTTGAGCACGCTTCGGCGAGTGCGGCTGCCGCCGCAAACCCGCTTGAGCATCAGCAAAACGGTGCTTTTGAGCATGATGAGCACGCCGCAAAGCCCGATGAATCCTTCTATGCTCAAAATGAGCACGCCGTGAGCACCGATGAGCACGATGCGAGCACGGATGAGCACGATGCGAGCACGGATGAGCACCGAGGAGGATTTTGAGCACGGCGCGAGAGCGCCCTCGGCTCGCCTTTGCAAGGCAAAGGCGACTTGAACAAAAACGAAAGACACCCCTGATGGGTTTCTTTCGTTACTATCTTCCTCTCCGAAGCAGTTGATTTCGGCGCACGGCGCGGGAGCGCCCTCGGCTCCCCTTACTTGTAAGGGGAGCTGTCGCGGCGATTAAGGATTAGAACGCCGTGACTGAGAGGATCCTCTAATGCCTTGATGACGGTAAATAAAAGCGGCCAATATACCCACGGTAAGGCGGGCAACAATCCTCTCAGTCATTTGTCGCTGCAAAGCAGCGCCAAATGCCAGCTCCCCTTATAAATAAGGGGAGCCGAGAGAACGGCGTAAACGCTACCACTTGTCGCCGATACAACCCCTCAGTCTTTTCGGCTTGTAAAATAAGCCGAAAAGACAGCTCCCCTTGCACAGGGGAGCCGAGATTCGCGCTCCGTAAAGCCGCGGTAAGCCCTGTGCGTTTATGCGCCCCGCACAAAAGCTTTTCCTGCGCTCATTTCTCATAGCACTCAAAGCAAAAATAGCCATATATAGATATAGAAATAGATCCAGTCATAGAGGAAAGAAATAATTAAAGAAAGTACAAATCGCATTTTACGCCACTTTTCCACCGAAATTTTCAACTTTTCAACAATCTTTCAACAAAGTTTTCAACAGAAGCCGAGTTTTCCACGAAAACCGGCGTGTATCGAGGCGGAAATTCTTATTTGGAAAAAGTATGGAAATTGTTGAAAACTCAAGTTTTCAACAATTCGCAGACAAAAAGCCGTTCGTAAAAGGCAAAAACAGTTTCGCAAAAGGGCTTGAGCCTTATTTTTTTGCGGATTTTTGCGTTTTTGGTGTTGCACTTGTTTTAATAATAAAGTATAATCTAATTTGTATGCAAATTCTGAGGAAAAGAGGCAGTAATTATGCGCAAAGAACTTGATAAAACCTACGATCCCGCGCAGGTTGAAAGCCGCATTTATAAATTTTGGCTTAACGGCGGTTACTTCCACGCAGAGGTAAACCCGGATAAAAAGCCTTTCACCATAGTCATTCCCCCGCCAAACATCACCGGCAAGCTTCACATGGGTCACGCCATGGATGAAACCATTCAGGACATTATCATCCGTATGAAGCGTATGCAGGGCTACGAAGCCCTTTGGCTTCCCGGAACCGACCACGCCTCCATAGCCACCGAGGTCAAAATCGTGGAAAATATGCGTGCCGAGGGTCTTACCAAGGAGTCCGTCGGGCGCGACGGCTTCCTTGAGAGAGCATGGGACTGGAAAGAAAAATACGGCGGAACCATTATCGGTCAGCTCAAAAAGCTCGGCTGCTCCTGCGACTGGGACAGAGAACGCTTCACCCTTGACGAGGGCTGCAGCAAGGCTGTTCGTAAGGTGTTCGCCGACCTTTACAAAGAGGGTCTTATTTATCGCGGCGAACGCATTATAAACTGGTGCCCCTGCTGCAAAACCTCCATCTCCGACGCGGAGGTTGAGTACGAGGATCAGGCGGGTCACTTCTGGCACCTGCGCTATCCCCTTTCCGACGGCTCCGGCTGGCTTGAGCTTGCCACCACCCGCCCGGAAACGCTCCTCGGCGATACCGCCGTTGCGGTGAACCCCAAGGACGAGCGCTACACTCAGTACGTCGGCAAAACCCTCATTCTGCCCCTTGTAGGCAGAGAAATCCCGGTTGTTGCCGACGAATATGTTGATATGGAATTCGGCACCGGCGTTGTGAAAATCACCCCCGCCCACGACCCCAACGACTTCGAGGTGGGTCTGCGCCACAAGCTTCCCATCATCAACGTTCTCACCGACGACGCAAAAATCGTCGCCGACTACCCCAAATACGCCGGAATGGACAGATACGACGCCCGCAAGGCCATCGTAAAGGATCTTGATGAGGGCGGCTTCCTTGTGAGCGTGGAGGAGCACGAGCACAATGTGGGAACCTGCTACCGCTGCCACACCACCGTGGAGCCGAGAGTTTCCCTCCAGTGGTTTGTCGCCATGAAGGAGCTTGCAAAGCCCGCCATTGAGGCGGTCAGAAACGGCGACATTCGCTTCGTTCCGGAGCGTTTCGACAAGAACTACTTCCACTGGATGGAGAACATCCGCGACTGGTGCATCAGCCGTCAGCTTTGGTGGGGACACAGAATTCCCGTGTGGTACTGCGACGACTGCGGCAAGGCGACCCTCTGCATTGACGGCGAGCCCCGCGAGTGCGAGCACTGCCACGGCAAAAACATTCATCAGGACCCGGACACCCTCGACACATGGTTCAGCTCCGCACTTTGGCCGTTCAGCACCCTCGGCTGGCCGGAAAAAACTCCCGAATACGAATATTTCTATCCCACGAACGTGCTTGTCACCGGCTACGACATAATCACCTTCTGGGTTTCCAGAATGATTTTCTCCGGTCTTAAATACACCGGCAAAAAGCCCTTCGACGACGTGGTTATACACGGTCTTGTGCGCGACGCGCAGGGCCGCAAAATGAGCAAATCCCTCGGCAACGGCATTGACCCCCTTGAGATTATCGCAAGCTACGGCGCGGACGCTCTGCGCCTTGCCCTCGTCACCGGAATTTCCGCCGGAAACGACACCCGCTTCACCGACGAAAAGGTTATCTCCAGCCGCAACTTCGCCAACAAGCTTTGGAACGCCGCCCGCTTCGTTCTTATGAACCTGCCGGAGGACTTCGACGAAACCGAGCTTCCCGCGGAGCTTGCCATAGAGGACAAATGGCTGCTTGCACAGTACAACGAGCTTATCAAGGCAGCCACCGAGAACCTGGAAAACTACGACATAGGCGTTGCCGAACAGAAAATCGTGGATTTCATTTGGGACACCTATTGCAGCTGGTACATTGAGCTTGCAAAAGCGCGCCTTCAGGGCGAAAACGCCGATTCCGCCCGCAGAGTTCTCGTGTATGTGCTCACCGGCGTGCTCAAGCTGCTGCACCCCTTTATGCCCTACATCACCGAGGAAATCTGGCAGGCTCTCCCCCACGAGGGCGAGTCCATTATGGTGAGCGCATGGCCCCAATACAGCGAAGCCCACCGCTTCGAGAACGAGGCCGCCGACTTCACCAAGGTTATGGACGCTATCAAGGCTATTCGTAACCGCCGCGCCGAAATGAACGTCCCCCCCTCCAAAAAGGCCACCGTCTACATCGAAGCCGAAAACGGCGAGGTCTTTGAGCAGTGCGCTCCGTTCTTCCTCCGTCTTGCCTCCGCCTCCGAGGTCGAGGTGAACCGTGAGTTCGACCGAAACGGCGCCGTTCAGGTGATAACCGACTCCGCGAAAATCTATATGCCCATGGCGGAGCTTATCGACACCGCCAAGGAGCTTGAGCGCCTGACCAAGGAGATGGAGCAGTGCAAAAAGCAGGCTGCCGGACTTGAAGGACGCCTTAATAACCCCGGCTTTGTGAACAAAGCGCCGGAAAACGTAGTTGCGGCAGAACGCGACCGCCTCGCCAAGCTCAAGGAGCGCATGGCGAAGCTGGAGGAGTCCGTAGCGGCAATGAAATAATCAAGCCAAGCGGCGCCGGTGAAAATCCCCTGCGCCGCTTTTTCTTTCTGTAAGGAGGTCGCTTTTTGGATTTTGAAGAAAGCGTAAAGTACATTTCCGAATATCCCCGGTTCAAAAAAATTCCCTCTCTGGACGGAATTAAAGCTCTGCTTTCGTCCTTGGGGAACCCGGAAAACCGCATTAAAACAATAAATATCGCCGGAACAAACGGCAAAGGCTCCACCGCCGCCATGCTCTCCTCGGTTTTGAGCACGGCGGGGTACAAAACCGGACGTTACATCTCCCCCTTCGTGCTCGAATTTCGGGAGCGGATGATGATAAACGGCAAAATGATAGGCAGAAAACGCCTTGCGAAGATTATGAGCACCGTGCGTGAGCACGCAGAGCCGCTGCTTGAGCACGGAACCGTGCTCAACGCCTTCGAGCTTACCACCGCCGCCGCTCTGCTTTGGTTTGCGGAGGAGGAATGTGATTTCGCGGTGCTCGAAGCCGGCATAGGCGGGCGCTTTGACGCCACCAACGCCGTACCGCAGCCCCTTTTGCAGATAATCACCGCCGTTGGGCTTGACCACACGGCGCAGCTCGGCTCCACCGTGGAGGAAATCACCGCGGAAAAATGCGGCATTATGCGCCCCGGCTGCACCCTGCTCACCTGCCCGAACCAAGACCCTGCGGCGAAGGCGATTATGATTAACAAATGTGCCGAGCTTGAGGCGACCTTCGTTATGGGCTCCGCCGGAAAGGGCAAGGTCATTTCCGAATCCGCCGAGGGCACAGATTTGCTTGTGGGCAAGACGGAGCTTGCCATTCCTTTCGGCGGCGAACATCAGATAAACAACGCTCTGACGGTGGTTTCCGCCGTGGATATACTCCGAGAAAAGGGCTTGAGCATCAGCGATGAGCAGCTTATCGAGGGTATTGCTGCCGCAAGGCTCCCCGCCCGGTTCGAGGTGTGCTCAAAAGCGCCCCTTGTGATTTTGGACGGTGCTCATAACCCCCATGCGGCGGCGGCTCTTGCCGCGGGAACGGAAAAATTTCTGCCGAAGCACCGCACTCTCCTCTGCGGCATGATGGCAGACAAGGACTGCGCCGGCGTGATGAGCACCTTAGCTCCCCTGTTTGAGCAAGTAATCACCGTTCCGGTGCAAAGCCCCCGCGCCATTTCTCCCGCGGAGCTTGCGGCTCTTGCCGCCCCATATTGTCCGAATGTCTCCTCTGCGGAAAACGCCGCCGAGGCTCTGGAAAAGCTCCTGTCAGCCCTCGCCCCGGACGAAGCCCTCGTGGTCGCAGGCTCCCTCTACCTTGCCTCGGAGCTTCGCCCCCGTCTTATGCGCTTCAAGGGCAAAACCGAGCCTCAATCCTGAGCACGGCACTAAAATACTTGAGCACGGTGAGTTAATTGCGGCTCCACGTGCTCATCAAGTGAAACGGAGCGCCCTCGCCTCGCCTTT
>USFO01000055.1 GCA_900553955.1 uncultured Oscillospiraceae bacterium | reverse complement strand
CATGCGGCTGTTAACCGCAGGGTCGTTGGTTCGAGCCCGACAGGGGGAGCCAAAAAAAGAAGCACCACATCCGTGGTGCTTCTTTTTTTGGCTTTTTCTTTTGGTTCAAGGCAACGGCAGTGTGAGTTGACGGCTGCACGGCAGTTGCTTGTACGGGGCGTTAGTTTGTATTAGAGTGGCTCCGAAGTTATGTATTGTGATGGGATGTTTCTTGAAAAAAGAATAGTTTAGAGCGATATTGACATTTCAAATTGGCAAATTTGGAATATTTTTAAGTATTCTGCCAAAAACATATTGACAAACTCTAAAATAATGCTATTCTTAAAGTAACATATGTATCTTTTTTTGAAAACTACAACTTAACAAAACTTAGGAGGTATAATTTATGAAAAAACTTATAGCTATTCTATTAGCAGTCCTTTTCACTTAAAGTTAAATAATTGAGGGAAGCAATTCCCTTTATTACTTCAAAGGGGAATATTATGAAAAAGCTGATTTGCGTTTTACTTTGTCTGATACTGCTGTTTTCCGGATGCGAAAGTGACGGCGGCGGCGAAAACAGCGGCGCCGTACTTTCTGCGGCGCAGGGGATGAGCTACAAAACCGCGCGCCTTGAACTGCCCTTCGCCGCGGATGGGATTACAAATGCGCTCCTTGCAAACGGAAAAATTTATATTATTGTAGAAAAACGGCAGGAAAAAGGGAATTACTTCGAGACGGAAACCGTGCTCTACATTGCCGGAACGGACGGCAGGGTGCTTTCGCCGGCAAATGGCGTGCCCTGCGGTCAGTCGGTATCGCCGGAGCAGGAGGGCATGATTGCGCTTTCGCTTTTTGCGGACGAAAACGGAGAGGCGAACCTGCTGTACCAGCGGTACGCCTACGGCGAAGGTCCGGCGAAGCTTTCCTGCGCCAAAATCGAGGATTCCGGCGAGCTTTCGGGCGAGCGGCAGCTTGATGTTGCGCTAACGGTGGGGAGTAATTTGCAGTTTGCACGAATCGGCGGCGACGGCAGAATCTACGCCAGAACCGAGGAAAACTTTTCGATTTACGAGCAAAATGGCAAATGCATTTTCTCCGAGGACGGTTTGCGGGTGCAGGATGTTTTCCCAATGGGTACGAGCACCGCGGTGCTCAGGTGGACGGACAGCGGCAAAGTTTTGAGCACCGTAAAGAAGAACGGCAAAGCCGTTCTCGGCGCGATTCTGGTTGACGGTGCTCAAAATATTTTTGCTTCGGGAGGACGCTATGACATTGTCGCAGGTTCGAGCACGGCGCTCTTTGCATACGATGCCGAAAGCGGCGACAGCGTAAAGCTTTTTGAATGGCTTGATGTGAATATCAACTATGACCGCCTTTGCGCCGTGCTCATGACGGAGGAGGGCGGTGCGTTTTGCCTTGGAATTGACGATAAAACCGGAATGATTTTTGCCGATATGCTCATGCCTGTTTCAGAGGCGGAGCTGCCCGAAAAAACGGTGCTCACCGTCGGAATCACGAGCACCGGAGGCTTTGACTGGGATAAAATACTTGAATTTAACCGGAATAACGAAGAATATTATCTTAAAGCAATCTTCTATACGGACGAGGAGAACGGCGGCGTTTTCGGCGCGGGTGCTCAAAAGCTTGCCCTTGATGTAACCACGGGCGCTGCGCCGGATATTTATCAGATTGACGATATTCCGGCGGAGACCTTTGCCAGGCGCGGCGCTTTCTGCGATTTAACGCCGCTTATCGAGCGCGATTTGGGCGAAAATGCCCTTTATAAGCCCTTTGCGGACAAAATTTCGGTGGACGGAAGGATATACGAGGCGTATTCTGACTTTGTGCTGGTAACTGTAGTTGGACTTGAAAAGACCGTCGGCGCGGCGGAGGACTGGAGCTTCGATAAGCTTCGCGCGGCTTACGCCGCGCTGCCGCCGGGTACGGCGGCGTTCGACGGCGGAAATACAACAGAATTTATTCTTAAGGAGCTTCTTTCCGGCGGTATATATGATTTTGTGGATTTTGAGCACGCCGCCTGCGATTTTGAAAGCGGCGAGTTCGCCTCCATGCTTGAATTTGCGGCGAGCGCCGCCGGAAATGAGCACGAGGGCGAAAGCTTTGCCGCCATGGAAAACGGCGAGCTGCTTTTGAGCACGGCGTATGTTTACGAGCCGGGAATGTATGCGCTTTACCGTGCTTACAGCACAAAGGAGGAGGTTTCCGTTGTCGGTTATCCCTCAAAAAGCGGCGGCGTGACGCTGATGTTCGCAGGCGGCGGCTTTGCGATTTCCGCCGCCAGCGCACACAAGGAGGCGGCTTGGGAGTTCATAAAGCCGCTGCTAACCGACGAGTACCAAAGCAATCGGCTGGAGCAAATGGGCTTTCCCACAAATGCCGCCGCCTTTGAAAAATATCTTGCGGCGGAAAAAGCACCGCCGGTTGGCGGCGGCACGGCATACCACTACGGAAACGGCGTGAATTTCGACTCCGTGACAGAGCAGGAGCGGCAGGAGCTGCGCGAGCTGATTGACGGCGCGACATTTTATCGGGAAAAAGATTACGCCGACATCATCAGCATAATTCGCGAAGAAAGCGCGCATTTCTTCGCCGGGAACTGCTCCGCGGAGGACTGCGCCGCCCGGGTGCAGGGGCGCGTCGGCATACTCCTTTCAGAGAAATTTGAATAAAGCGGAAGCTTACGCCTTGAAAAAGTCCGGCACTGCCGGGCTTTTTTTAAGCAAAAAGCAAACGCAGAAGCACGGAAAAGCCGGGCTTCTGCGTTTGTCGAAGGGATGAACATGAAAACTTTTGTCTGTATACATAATAGCACAAATTGGCTGAAAAATCAAGACTTGTTTATTATTTTATTTTGCGCTAAAATTGTTTTCACAACGAAGGGAGGAGAGGCTATGGAAAATTTTTTGACGATTGCGCCGCCGACCTCAAAGGACGGCGCGGCGCTTTTTGCGCCGCTCTCCCGCCCGGAGTGCGAAGCGCTGCTTGCTGCTGCGGCGCAAAAGCTTTGCGGCGTGCTTGCGCTTCCGCCGGAGTACCAAGGCAGCGCAGCCGCATTCGCAAAAAGCCTTGCCCCTCGAATTATGGCGTCGCTTCCGACGAAGCTTTGCGGAGTGTTCGTGTGACGGTTCTCAAAGGCAAAAATAAGTGCCGCTTCGCGGCACCATCGTATAACAATTTGTAAAACCCGCCCGCGAATATACCCAAGGTAATGAAAATAAATCTACGCATCGTAATATGCCATGCAAAATCTACCCGCGGGAAAACAATTTGCCTTGACACCGCCAAAAAATAGTTATATACTTAAACTAGCTTAGTTTGGGAGGCGATACTGTGTACGAGGATGTTAAACAGCTTGCACAGGAAATCGGTTTTGATAAATGCGGAGAAATCGCCGCGCGGCTTGTTCCCTGCGACCCGACCCTGCGCCGCTTCTGCGTGCAGAATGTCTGCGGTATGTACAACAGCTGCTATATGTGTCCGCCTGCGGAAGGCCCGGCAGAGGTGCTTGTGGCGAAGCTGCACAACTACAAGGATATGCTTGTTTTTGCCAGAGAATATCCCTGCGAGGATATGAACAACTACATGGCTGTTCAGCGTGAGCACGAGAACAACAGCCACATCCTTTGGAAAGCAATGCAGAAGCTTGGCTACACACAGAAAAATGCGCGGGTGCTCACCACCGGCGGCTGCCACCTTTGCGAGGTTTGCGGCTACAAAACCGGCGAGCCCTGCCGCCACCCGGACATTGCCTGCCCGTCCGTCAGCGGCTATTGCATAGAAGTTCAGAAGCTTTGCGATGCCATCGGTCTCTCCATGAACGGAGAAAACGGCGGGATGGTTCTGTTCTGCATTGCATTATTAAAATAACTGCAAGTAAATCCGTGGAGTGCGCTCCGCGGATTTTTGTGAATACAACAAAACCTCTGCTACGCGGAGGAGTGGATTTTTCAGAGGTACGCCTCATCTTTTCGCCACCGCTCGTTACAAAAAAACGGGCAGTGGTATTTTTTCGGTCTTTTTTACGGCGAGGGTGCGCCCAAAGGGCGCACATTCCCTAAAAATAAAAAAGCCGCACTGACGGCAACATGGAGGAACAAATGAAGAAAATCACCCTGCACAGCGAACTTATTTACATTTTGGCAACCCTGATTCTGTCCTTTTCAAGCGCGATGCAAACCGCGGCGAACCGAGGCATATCCATGATAATCGCTCCGGCGTACATCGTGAGCCAAAAGCTCACATTTCTGACCTTCGGGCAGAGCGAATATTTGGTGCAGGGGCTGGTTTTCATCGCGTTTTGCGTGCTCATGAAGGGCTTTAAGCCGGTGTACCTTGCCTCCTTCGGAACGGCGCTGTTTTACGGCGCGGCGCTTGATATGTGGCGAACCGTGATTCCCGCTTTCAACCAGAGCGTCACCGTGCCGGGGAGCATGCCCATGCCCGCGCGAATTGCCATGCTTGGCAGCGGAATGATTATAACCGCGACTGCCGTTGCGCTTTTCTTCCACACATACCTCTACCCGCAGGTGTACGACTTTTTCGTGCGCGAAGTGTCGAAGCGCTACAAAAAAGACCGCACGAAGTTTAAAATCGCGTTCGACACAAGCTGCCTTGTGGTGGCGGTGGCACTTTCGCTGCTGTTTTTCGGAAAGCTTGTGGGTGTCGGCGTCGGAACTGTCATAATGACGCTGCTGAACGGTCGTCTGATAGGCTTTTTTGACAAGAAACTGGATAAATACTGCACCGTAAAGCCGATTTTCCCAAAGGTGGAAAAGGCGTTTAGGCTGTGAGCGGGGAAAAGCGGCGCAAAGCGCCGCTTTTCCCCCGCAGTTATATCCGCGGCTATGCCGCGGGATATATCGCGCCAAAGGCGCGGTTATATCTACCCTCCGGGTGGGTTATATTTTTTGCCCTTTGGGCAAAAAGCTAATGTGTGCGCTGTGCGCACACATTTTGATGGGGTAGTGCCACTGCGGTAATGGTGAGTGAAGCGCTGCCGAAGGGCACCCCATTTATCAAAATGTGCCCGCACGGCGGGCACTCCTTAACTTTGCTGCATACGGCAGCAAAACATAACCCGCGGCATAGCCGCGGACATAACCGCGCCGAAGGCGCGATATAACTTTCCGGCGGAACGCCGGAAAATATAACCGCGGCAACGCCGCTACTTCCCGTGCCGCACCAGCATTATAATCGCCGAAACCAGTGGTACCGCAAGGGTTGCCGTGAGCACCGCGAGCAATTCTCCGCCGCCGAGGGTGACTGTCTTGAACACCGGCTGCAGCGCCGGAATATACACCGTGCTCAAAACTATCGCCGCGGAGGAAAGCGCCGCCAAAATTAACTTTACATTGTTCAAAATATTGATGGTAAACAGGCTCCGTACTTCGCTTTTGCACTCAAAAACGTGCACAAGCTGTGTGAAAACCAGCGTGACAAACGCCGCCGTGCGCGCGTGCTCAACGCTTTGCGTAATTCCGAGCACGGCAGAGAACGCCGCAAGTACCGAAAGCCCGAGCAACACTCCGCGGATGATGATCGTTGCGGCAAGCCCGCCGGAAAACACCGAATCGCCGCGTCCGCGGGGGCGCTCTTTCATCACATCGTCCTGGGGCGGGTCGAAGCTCAGCGCAATGGCGGGTATGCCGTCCGTCACAAGATTCACCATAAGGATTTGTATGGGCAGCAGCACCACGGGCATACCCATAAGCATGCCGAAGAACATGGTCACTACCTCGCCGATGTTGCAGGACAGCAGATAACGGATAAATTTGCGGATGTTCTGATAGATAATCCGCCCTTCCTCCACCGCGGAAACAAGCGTTGAAAAATCATCGTCAAGCAGCACGATTCCGCTTGCTTCGCGGGTGACATCGGTGCCGTTTTTGCCCATGGAAACGCCAATATCCGCCTCTTTGACTGCGGGCGCATCGTTTACGCCGTCGCCGGTCATGGCGACTATGTGCCCGCTTTTTTTGAGCGCGCGCACGATTTTCAGCTTGTGAGCGGGCGTCACCCGCGCGAAAACGCAGGCGTGCTCAGCCGTGCTCAAAAATTCGGAGTCGGAGAGCGCGTCAAGCTGCGCGCCGGTTCGCACGTCGGCAAAGCCGTTCGCAATGTGCAGCTTTTTTGCTATGGCAAGGGCGGTTTCCGGGTGGTCTCCGGTTATCATCACCGTGCGAATGCCGGCGCGCCTGCATTTGAGCACGGACTCCGCCGCACCCTGCCGGGGCGGGTCGAGCATACCGCAAAAGCCGAGCAGGGTAAACCCGCTTTCACTTATTTTCCCGCCGGAATAATCCTTGTACCCCAGCGCGAGCACGCGCAAAGCGCCGGACGCCATAAGCGAAAGCTGCTCCCTGCAGGGCTTGAGCACCGCGGAAATTTCCCGGTGCTCATTTTTGTAAAGGCAGTCCTTGCAAAGGGGCAAAAGCACGTCCGGCGCGCCTTTTACGAAAACAAAGCCGCCGCTGCCGCCGCTTTTTACCCCCACGGACATAAGCTTCCGCGCCGAGGTGAAGGGAATTTCCGCCGTTCGGCGAAAGGCAGCCGCCTTTTTGATTACGCTTTTTTCGGATTTGAGCACCATTTCGAGCAGCGCCGCTTCCGTAGGTTCGCCGCAGATTTCGCCGTGCTCATTTTGCTCCGCATTGGTGCAAAGCGCGGCGCAGAGCAGCAGCTTTTCCGGCAGCACGCCGGACCTTGCAAGCGACCCGCCGGAAAGGGTTTGCCCATCGGGCAGAAAAACCTCCGTAACGGTCATTTTGTTCTCCGTCAGAGTGCCGGTTTTGTCGGAGCAAATTACGTCCGCACAGCCGAGAGTTTCCACCGAGTGCAGCCGCCGTATCAGCGCGTTCTTTTTGAGCATCCGCGAAACCGCAAGCCCCAGCGAAATTGTTATAACCGCGGTCAGCCCCTCCGGAATTGCCGCAACGGAGAGGGAAAGCCCGGTGAGGAACATATCAAACGCCGGTTCGCCGCGCAAAATTCCGGTCAGCGTCACCACAAGGCAGATGATTATGCACCCTGCGGCAATGTACTTGCTCAAAACCCCAAGGCGCTTTTGCAGGGGCGTTTGCTCCGCCTTCGTTTCCCGCAAAAGTCCGGCGATTTTGCCCATCTGCGTTTCCATACCCGTTTCGGTCACGGCAAATTCGCCGTGACCGGCGGTTATCACCGTGCCCATATAGACAAAATCGCAGCGCAGCGCGGCACAGCCGCCCTCGCCGAAGTTTGGCACCTTCTGCACCGCCATGGATTCCCCGGTGAGCAGGGATTCATTTGCAAAAAGCTCCGTGGCGGAAAGCACCCTGCCGTCCGCCGGAACCTTGCACCCGGCGGTGAGCGCCACAACGTCCCCGGGCACAAGCTCCCGCGCCGGAACTTCAACCTTTTCGCCGTCGCGGTAAACTGTCGCCTTCGGCGCGGCAATGGCGCGCAGGTGCTCAAGGGTGCGCTCCGTCCGGTACTCCTGAGAGAACCCGAGCACCGCATTTATAAAAACAATCGCCATAATTGTAACTGCGTCCACATATTCACCCAAAAGCAGCGAAATAACCGTGGAGCACAGCAAAATCAGCGTCAGTAAATCCTTGAACTGCGAAGCAAAAAGCCCCGCGGCGTTTTGGCGGCGTTCGCCGGAAAGCTGGTTTTCTCCGTACCGGCGGAGCAGTGCCGCCGCTTTCTCCGATGAAAGTCCTTTCTGCATAAAATTCCCTCCGTTTCGGAATTATTTATGCTCCGCCGCCGCGGATTATTACATTTGACACGGCGGCGATATTAAAGTAAAATATATATAAAATAATTTGGGAGGGGATTTTTTTATGCCGGAAGTTTCATTAACCGTGCTCATAATCGCCGCGGCGGCAGCGCTGCTGGTTGGTTTCGGCGCGGCGTATCTCATTCAGAATGCGAAGCTTGCGCCGCTTAAAGCGGAACGTGATTTGGCAAAGAGGGAGCAGCAGTCCGCTGCGGAGGCGGCAAGCGCCGCGCTGCAAAAATGCGATTCGCTCGCCGAAGCTCTTACCGATGCGAAAGCACATCTTGCGGAGCGGGATTCGGACATCCGCAACATTTCTGCGAACCTTTATGATGCCAACCAGAAAAAAGCCGAGCTTGAAAACGAGAATCGCAACCTGAACGCCATGCTCTCTATGGCAAAGGCGGAAAAAGCCGCCGTGGAGGAAAGTAACCGTCAGCTTAAGGAGTGGATTGAAAAATCCAAGGAGGAAATGAAGGATTCCTTCGCAAGTCTTTCTAAAGGCATTGCGGAGAACAACTCCAAGGTATTCCTTGAAAGCGCCAACGACAAGCTCGGCGACTTTGCCAAAACCTTGGGCGAAAACCTTAAAGGCAACAACGAAGCCGTCGGCGGCATAGTAAAGCCCGTTGGCGAGGATCTCAAGGTTCTGCATGAAAAGGTTGCAGGGCTTTCCGAGAAGGTAGAAAACCTTGGCAAGCAAAGCGGCGAGCTCAAAAACGCTACGGATATGCTCAGCAGCACGCTGAAGAACAATTCTCAGCGCGGCAGATGGGGCGAAGAGCAGCTCCACAAGGTGGCGGAGCTTGCGGGTATGGTCGAGCACATCGACTTTGACGAACAGGCAGTGAACAGCGACGGCGCACGTCCGGATATGGTCATTCACCTCACCGGCGGCAGAAGCATCCCCGTGGACAGCAAAGCGCCGATGAATGCATATCTTGCCTACCTTGACGACACGGATGAAGCCTTCCGCCAAAAGCACCTTGCGGAACACGTCAAGGCGCTGAAGAACCACATAGACACCCTTTATAAGAAAGCTTACTGGAAGAGCGAGGAGCGTGCCGCCGAGATGGTTGCTATGGTCGTGCCATACGAGTCCGGGCTTTCCGCGGCATTCACCGCCGACCGTGAAATTTTCAGCTATGCCATGGAAAAGAACGTGCTGCTGCTTTCGCCCATGACGTTCTATGCGTTCCTCAAGTCGGTTTCTATCGGCTGGCAGGAAAACACCATGAGCAAAAACGCCAAGGAAGTCGCGAAGCTCAGCAAGGAGCTTATCGACCGCTTCGAGAAGTTTTACAGCTATGTTGAGGGCATAGGCAACGCCCTTGATAAAGCCCGCGACCAGTACGACAACGCCATGGGCTCTTATAACCGCCGCCTGGCGGTTACATTTAACCGCTTCCGCCTCTTGAGCAGCGGCATGGGCGAAGAAATTCCCCGGCTAACCGAGGATACGGAATAAAAAAAGCCTTGCAGCGTATGCTGCAAGGCTTTTTTAATGCGGAATGCGGAATGCGGAATGCGGAATGGCGCACAGCGGTAATGGTGTGCGAATCTCGGCTCCCCTGTGTAAGGGGAGCTGGATTTTTGCGCTCAAAGGGCGCAAAAAGACTGAGGGGTTGTATCGGCGACCAGTGATAGCGTTTGCACAAAGTTGTGCCGCACCGAGCTGAATCTGCACGCCGTGCACAGATTTACCTCAGTGCACTGTTCTGCATTCCGATTTCCGCATTACTCAACGGCATATTGCGCCGCAGATATAACTTCGCGAAACAGAAAAAGTCCGGCATCCGCCGGACTTTCTTCGCCGTATAAAGCTTAAATTTCTTTCTCTCTGCTCTCGTAAACCATGCGGATTCCTTCAAGGGGCAGGCGCTGGTCTATGTAATCAAAAAGACCGCGTTCGTGCTCAAACAGGCGGCTGAAGCCGCCTGTGGCAATGACCTTAGTCTCAGAACCAAGCTGTTTTTTGATGCAGCCCACCATCTTCTCAATGGCGCCGAGGTAGCCGAGGTATGCGCCGGACTGCATACTGGCGACGGTGTTCGTGCCGATGACTGCGGAGGGCTTCACAATCTCAATTTTCGGCAGCTTCGATGCCTTTTCGTAAAGCGCGTCCATGGAAATTTTGATGCCGGGATAGATTATTCCCCCTAAATATTCCCCGCGGGCGGAAACTGCGTCGCAGGTGGTCGCCGTGCCGAAGTCTACAACGATAAGCGGCGCGCCGTATTTGCGAACGGCGGCATAAGCATCCACAAGGCGGTCTGCGCCTACGTCTTTTGGATTTTCGTAAAGGTTCGGGATGTCGCAGACAAGATTTTCGCCGATGATGAATGGGTCAAGCCCGAAATATTTTTTGATGGCGCTTGTTACGGAATAGTTGAGCTGTGGCACAACGGAGCTGATGATAACATCCTTTATGGTGCTCATTAAAATGTGGCGGTGGTCGAAGAACTGTGAAGCGAAAAGTCCCACCTCGTCGGAGGAAATATCCCGCTTCGAGCCGAGTCGAAATACGCCGATAAGCTCCGATTTGTCGTAAATGCCGAATTCAATGGTGGTGTTTCCGATGTCGATAACAAGGATCATTGCAGTTTCTCCTTTGAATAGTTGGGTTGCGCCGAGGCGACGGTGTGCGAACCGCACAAAACTACCCGCGGCTACGCCGCCGCGCTGGGCTGTTACCTTTCACCGCGGCATTGAAATAATAACCTCGGCTGGCGCGAAGCGCCTTAGGCGGTCGAGCGTATTAAGTATATTGAAATCCGCCGGGGACCCCATCGGGGACGGCGGTCGGGGTGGGAAAGCACCTTGCCTGCGGTGGAGCGTTTATTC
>USFO01000054.1 GCA_900553955.1 uncultured Oscillospiraceae bacterium | reverse complement strand
TGCCCCCAGTGCGGCGACCCCTTTGACGAAAACGATATTAAATAACGGATAACGGATTTTTCCGAAAACTGTGTTTTGAGCACGAGCGGCGGCTCAAGGGCGCTTTAATTAGCCCGCTGGAGAGCCGCCGCAGCTTAAAATATTCCCCCGCAAAGGGAATTTCGGCGGCGTTTGCAGGTTCGCCGAAAAAACAAGACCCGAAAAATATGGAGGAACACCGATGCAAGCATTGCAAGAGTATAAATGCCCCTGCTGCGGCGGCGCACTTGCTTTCGACAGCTCCGTTCAAAAAATGAAATGCCCATTCTGCGACACGGAATTTGCCGTTGAAGCGCTGGAAAGCTATGACGAGGTTCTGAGCGAGGACAGAGCCGACAGCATGGAATGGGAAATCTCCGCCGGCGGCGAATGGGAAAGCGGCGAGGCAGAGGGACTGCGTACATATATATGTAAATCCTGCGGAGGCGAAATTCTGGGCGACGAAAACACCGCCGCCACAACCTGCCCGTTCTGCGGCAACAGAGTCGTTATGATGGGCAATTTCTCCGGCGCATTGAAGCCGGATCTTATAATTCCGTTTAAGCTTGACAAGAACGCCGCTAAAGAGGGACTAAGCCGCCACCTTATGGGCAGGCGCCTTTTGCCCCGGGTTTTCAAAAGTCAAAACCATATTGACGAAATCAAGGGCGTTTATGTTCCTTTTTGGCTTTTTGATACCGATGTGAACGCACAAATGCGTTACAAGGCAAAAAAGGTGAGAAGATGGAGCGACGACGACTACGATTACAAGGAAACTAAGTACTTTGCGGTCAGCCGAGGCGGAGATATTGCCTTCGAGAACGTTCCCGTGGACGGCTCCTCCAAAATGGCGGATGATTTGATGGAATCCATAGAGCCGTATAATCTTGCGGGCGCGGTGAAATTTCGCACGGCATACCTTGCTGGATATTTGGCGGATAAATACGATGTGGACGCGAAAGCAAGCGTCGAACGCGCCAACGAGAGGGTAAAAAGCTCCACGGAAAGCGCCTTTGCGAACACCGTTCAGGGCTACGACGGCTTTTCCTTGGAAAGCGGCAGCGTTCGCTTCAAAAACGGCAAGGCGAAATACGCCCTCTATCCGGTGTGGCTGCTCAATACCACATGGAACGGCAATCGCTATACCTTCGCCATGAACGGACAGACCGGAAAATTCGTCGGCAACCTGCCGGTGGATAAGGCTGCGGCGGCAAAGTGGTTCTTCGGGCTTATGGGCGGCATCGGCCTTGGGCTTTATGCTTTGGCATGGGTGCTGCGGCTGCTCGGGATACTTTGAGGAGGGCAAAGAGATGAAGAAAACAGTATCAATACTGCTTGCGGTGATAATCTGCATTACCGCGGCGGTTTTTGCCCCTGCCGCAGATGACTTTTCCGGCGAATACCTTAAAGCGGACACCGTAAGTGCCGTTCCCTGCGGCGAAAAGGCAGTACCGCAGGAGGAGGGAGCGGCGGCTGCGCCTGCTTCGCAGAAAAGCGTTGAAAGAATTGAGCCGCTTCCGTTTATCTATTTGCCTGTATGCCTTTTAATCGGGCTTATAATCGCCCTCGCCGTGGTAGGCTCCATGAAGGCGAGCATGAAAAGCGTCGGTATGCAGGCGCAGGCGAACAATTATACAAAGGAGGGCAGCTTCAGCCTTACTGAAAAGCAGGATATTTTCCTTTACAGCAATTTGGAGCGCACTCCCAGACCTAAGAGCAACGATGAAGATAAATAATTTTTGAATGTGAGGGATTGTTATGAGTATTTTTGACAAACTTAAAAGCACGGCTCAGCAGAGTGTAAACACCGCCGTAACCGGCGCTGTGCGCTCCGTGGGAAACAGAACCGAGCGTTTTACATTCTCCGCTCTGCCGGAAAGCCTTGCTCAGATGCAGGCCATGCCCGAAGCAAGCCTTGATACCCCCTTCAAAGCCGCTGCGCTTACCGTGTGCGCCCTTTGCGCCTACGCTGCGGACAGAAATGTGGGAACGGAAATGCTTAACTGGCTGCGCGGCCCCCGTCCGCTGAACGGTCAGGACATTTCTTTCCTGAACGACCGTTTCCGCGACGGCAAAACCTATCTTCCCTTTACCTATTTTGTGGGCGCTACTCCGGACAACAACTATACCCCCGCTCAGCCCTATACTGTTGAAATTCGCAGCAACCACACCTCGAACGACGAGCCGGGATATATGAAGCTGTTCATTCCCTGCGGCGGAGCGGACGACCCCCGCCCCATAAAGCTTCGTCAGCGCGGCAGCGACGGCAAGTGGTTCCTTTGGGAACAGTATCTGCTCACCGGCGTTCGCACCCCCAAGGCGGAGGACCCTTGGGCATAAGCCACCCGAAAGCTTGATTTTAAGGCTTTAATTAACCGCTTACACTGTTTTTCGAACACAGAATAGACCCGTCCCACACGGATGGCCAAGGTTGCCGTATGGGGCGGGTTTTTATAATCGAATATTAAAGGGCTTTGCTGCCTGCAAGGCTTATTCGGCGGTGATTGCAATTTTAATTACGCCGTCAAGATGATTTTCGAAAACGTGATAGGCTTCTTCGATTTCGCCGAGAGGGAAACGGTGGGTGATAAGCGGGGTGGCGTCGATTTTTCCCTGTTCGATTAGGCTCAAAATTTCCGCACAGTCGCAGCCGTCCACGCCGCCGGTTTTGAAGATAAGATTTTTGCCGTACATATCCGGCAGGGGCAGAGTCTGCACCTCGTCATAGAGGGCGACGACGGTCACGACGGCGTTGGGGCGGGCGCAGCGCCATGCAAGCTCAAAGGTATTCTTGCCGCCCGCCACCTCGAGCACCACATCGGCGCCGCCGTGGTCGCTGTGCTCGGCGACAAAGGCTTCGCACTCCTCCGGACGGCAAACGAGCACGTCGGGGTAGTATTTACGAACGAATTCAATTCGCATGGGATCCTTTTCGCATACAATAATATGTTTCGGCTGCTTGAGCATAACGCAGAGCAAGGTGCAAATACCGGTGGGACCCGCTCCGATAATGAGCACGGTGTCATCCGGGGTTATGTCGGAAATGCGCGTGCTCCAAAATCCGGTGGCAAGAAGATCGCCCACAAAAAGAGCTTGTTCGTCGGAAACGCTGTCCGGAATTTTGTCAAGTCCCCGGTCGGCGTAGGGCACGCGGACAAACTCCGCCTGTCCGCCGTCTATGCGGCAGCCCAGCGCCCAGCCGCCGTTTTTGTCGGTGCAGTTGTTCACCCAGCCATGCCGGCAGAAGTAGCAGTCTCCGCAGAACGTTTCCACGTTCACCGTCACACGGTCGCCGGGACGAACGTTTTTCACCTCCGAACCCACGGCTTCGACCACGCCCACCATCTCATGCCCGACGGTAATTCCTGGCACCGCGCGGGGTACGGAGCCGTGCTTTATGTGCAGGTCGCTGGTGCAAATGGAGCCGAGAGTCACCCGCACAACGGCGTCCCGCGGGTCTTGTATCTCCGGCTGCGGCTTTTCCGTCAGTGCAAAATTGTTATGACTTATGTAGGTAAGTGCTTTCATAAAAATATCCTTCCTTATGCTTTTGTATCCGTCCGAACAAAAGCTTTTTAGCATCCGATAATTTTCCTTCGGCGGGCGGCTCAATATAATACTAATTATACTCACAGCCGAAATAAAAGCAATAGCGGCTGTTATATTTGAATTTCTGCAGTTTGAAGGTTATGCGGAAAAGAAGAAAATATAATATAGCATTGAAACAGGCAAAAAAATAACGGTCACACAATCCAAAGGGACTGTGTGACCGTATTTATATCAGTTATTTTGCCTACGCTGTGTTTGCGTCAACTTCTTATTGGCGCTGTTCGCGGATGGCAACCTACAGGGGAATGAGGCGCCCGTAAAATCACTGCTTTATATATTTGTCGATGGAAATAACAACTGCTTTGACAACATCGGCAATCACATTGAGCTGTTCAGAAGTACAAGTTTCCAGTATTTCGGACAACTCTTTATTTGCTCTGTCTGTTCTGACAATATCTCTATCATTAAGCAAATCATCTGTTTGAACATTCAATGCATTGGCAATGTCGACAAACACGGACAGGCTTAGCTTGGTGTTGCCTGTTTCAATATGGCTCATATGCGTTGTAGATATACCGATTTTTTCCGCCAATTCTTCCTGTGAAAGACCTTGAATCTTTCTAAATTTACGAATCTTTTGTCCGATTTTGTAATAATCCATAAAAATTGTGCCCCTACAGTTAATTTATACTTGAATTATATAAGCGAAAATGCTATTATAAAATAAACTATATAGGCTATTTTATGCCTACATAATTAAAATAGGGGAGGAACGGATTATGTCAAAACCGAATCTTGCGGAAATTGAAAAAATGCTGAAAGAGGGTAAACAGTTTTCTTTAACTGATGCGCAGTATACCAAAAAAGCGGGCAGACCGCTTCCTAAAGGAAAAAGCTATCTTGTGAATCGTTCTGCTTTGGCCAAACTATGTCAAGTGATGGGTTACAGAATTGAATTACAGGAAAAGAAAGTTACTTTTATTAAGGAGGGATAAAAGATGAGAATATCGGGTTCATATATGGTAAAAGCCGAGGCAATGCTTCATACTTCTCTGCGTATTCAAGAGGAAATGATGATAGCCAATGTAACAAAGAACTTATCTTCGGAAGGCAAGCATGTTATAAATATTATCCATGGAACGCCATCTACTGCGTTTGGAATTGAAACACAAACACTTACATTCCTTTGGGAAGCGGACACTGATGATCCACTTTATAAAAAAGCCGAAGAAAGAAAAGCACAAAGAGAAGAAACTCAATCTAAAATTCAATCCTGCAAAGCATACATAGAAAATTTAAAAAAGAGGATAACTGCAGCAGAGAACGCAAAAGAGTCAGACGCGGAAACTGTGCATAAAGAGGAAAAAGTGGACTATGAAAAAGAATATAAAAAAGAAAAAGGAAGTAATATTTCCCAAGGCGTTTGGTACTTAATTTTTTCTATATCTTCTTTTGTTTTTGCTATAATCTTTGCTTCTGAAGAAATTTCAGGTTTTGCCAGCTTTATATTTGGATGTATTGGCGTTTTATTCTTGGTAATCGCCGTGGCGTTTTTTGTATCAGCAAAAGATTCCAACTTGGAAGAATTTAAAAATGAGCAAGAACGGATTGCAAAAAGAAAACAAGAGGAGAAAAGAATGCTACTTATGGATAAGGCGAATCTAAGCAGCTTAAAAACAGAATTGGAAAGCAAAGAGAAAGAACTGGCAGAATTAGAAAGGCAGTTGAATAAATTAAACGTTTAACCCTACTGCCTTGCAAAAAGTCCCCACCGTTTTATCGGTGGGGACTTTTTTACGCCGAAGCGTTTTTATTATTTCTCGTCTTTAATCGCAGCCTGTGCTGCGGCGAGTCTGGCGATCGGCACGCGGAAGGGGCTGCAGGAGACGTAGTCGAGGCCGGTGCGGTGGCAGAACTCGACGGAGGACGGGTCGCCGCCGTGTTCGCCGCAGATGCCGAGATGGATGTCCGGGCGGGCGGCACGGCCAAGGCGGCACGCCATTTCAACAAGCTTGCCTACGCCGACCTGGTCGAGCTTTGCGAACGGATCGCTCTCGTAGATCTTCTTGTCGTAGTAAGAGCTGAGGAACTTGCCCGCATCGTCGCGGCTGAAGCCGAAGGTCATCTGAGTGAGGTCGTTGGTGCCGAAGCTGAAGAATTCCGCCTCGGTGGCGATTTGGTCAGCGGTGAGCGCCGCACGCGGAATTTCAATCATGGTGCCGACCTTGTATTCAAGGGCTGCGCCCGCGTTCGCAATAACCTCATCGGCGGTGGTGACAACAACGTTCTTCACATATTTAAGCTCCTTCACTTCGCCCACAAGAGGAATCATAATTTCAGGAACGATTTTCCAGTCGGGGTGACGGCGGCTTACGTTTATTGCGGCGTTGATGACGGCGCGGGTCTGCATGGCGGCGATTTCGGGGTAAGTAACCGCAAGGCGGCAGCCGCGGTGACCCATCATCGGGTTAAACTCGTGGAGAGATTTGATGATGTTCTTAATTTGAGCAACGGTCTTGTGCTGAGCCTTTGCAAGCTCCTCGATGTCGTGCTCGTCGGTGGGCAGGAATTCGTGAAGCGGCGGGTCAAGGAAGCGGATGGTCACAGGGCAGCCTTCCATGGCTTCATATATGCCCTCAAAGTCGGACTGCTGCATGGGCAGAATCTTTGCAAGGGCGGCTTCGCGCTCTTCAAGGGTGTCGGAGCAGATCATTTCGCGGAATGCGGCGATACGGTCTGCTTCAAAGAACATGTGCTCGGTACGGCAAAGGCCGATGCCCTCTGCGCCGAGCTCCTTTGCCTTGCGTGCGTCGTGAGGAGTATCCGCGTTGGTGCGAACGCCGAGGCGGCGGTATTTGTCAGCCCAGCCCATGATGCGGCCGAACTCGCCTGCGATAACGGCGTCGGTGGTGGGGATAACTCCATCGTAGATCTTGCCGGTGGAGCCGTCAAGGGAGATATAGTCGCCCTCGTGAATGGTGTGGCCTGCAAGCTCGAAGTATTTCTCTTCTTCGTGCATGATGATTTCGCCGCAGCCGGAAACGCAGCATTTGCCCATGCCGCGGGCTACAACGGCAGCGTGAGAGGTCATACCGCCGCGAACGGTAAGAATGCCCTGTGCGGCTTTCATACCTTCAATGTCCTCAGGAGAGGTCTCAAGACGAACGAGAACAACTTTTTCGTCTCTGTCGTCCCATTCTTTTGCGTCCTCAGCGCTGAAAACGGCTTTGCCGCAGGCAGCACCGGGAGAAGCACCGAGACCCTTGCCAATGGCTTCCGATTTTTTGAGTGCGGCAGCGTCGAACTGCGGGTGCAGCAGGGTGTCAAGGTTGCGGGGGTCGATCATGGCAACGGCTTCTTTTTCGGAAATCATGCCCTCGTCAACAAGGTCGCAGGCAATCTTGAGCGCAGCATGAGCGGTACGCTTGCCGTTACGGGTCTGGAGCATATAGAGCTTGCCGTTCTCAACGGTGAATTCCATATCCTGCATATCACGGTAGTGGTCTTCAAGGGTGCGGCAAACGTTTTTGAACTGTTCAAAAGCTTCGGGGAACTTTTCCGCCATTTGGCTGATGGGCATAGGAGTACGAACACCGGCAACGACGTCCTCGCCCTGAGCATTGGTAAGGAACTCGCCCATAAGGTGCTTTTCGCCGGTGGCAGGGTCGCGGGTAAAGGCAACACCGGTGCCGCAATCGTCGCCCATGTTGCCGAATACCATTACCTGCACGTTAACAGCGGTGCCCCAAGAATATGGAATATCGTTGTCACGGCGGTAAACGTTCGCGCGGGGGTTGTCCCAGCTGCGGAAAACGGCTTTGATAGCGCCGATAAGCTGCTCTTTGGGGTCGGTGGGGAAGTCTGCGCCGATTTTGTCTTTGTATTCGGCTTTGAACTGGGAAGCAAGCTCTTTAAGGTCGTCCGCAGTAAGCTCAACGTCAAGCTTGATTCCACGTTTTGCTTTCATTTCGTCGATAAGCTGCTCGAAATATTTTTTTCCGACTTCCATAACAACGTCGGAGTACATCTGGATAAAGCGGCGATAGCAGTCCCAAGCCCAACGGGGGTTATTGGACTTTTTGGCCATAATTTCGACAACCTGCTCGTTAAGACCGAGGTTCAGGATGGTGTCCATCATGCCGGGCATAGAAGCTCTTGCGCCGGAACGAACGGAAACGAGAAGCGGGTTTTCAAGATCGCCGAATTTCTTGCCGGCAATGCCCTCAAGCTTTTCGATGTTTTCCATGATTTCCGCCATGATTTCATCGTTAATCTGGCGACCGTCCTCATAGTATTGGGTGCAGGCTTCGGTGGTGATGGTAAAGCCCTGGGGAACGGGAAGACCGATGTTGGTCATCTCTGCAAGGTTGGCGCCCTTGCCGCCGAGAAGCTCACGCATCTTTGCATTGCCTTCAGAGAAAAGGTAAACAAACTTTTTGCTCATATAATAACCTCCTAAAAATTTTCAGCATTTTGCTTCCTCTGCCGGAAATATAAATCCGTACAGTCTACATTATATCAAAATGTCTTGTAGTTTTCTATATTATCAATGAAAATTCTGCGAAATTGACGAATTTGTTCATTTTTAATCTTTTTTATATGTTTCTACTTGCAAAATACCGAGTAAAATAGCATAATAGATATGTAAGATTTGATAAAAGTACGGAGGTGTTTATTATGCAGAATGCTGCGGCGATAATTTATACGAGCGGCTGCGGCGCTTTGTATAAGGACTGCCCGGCTGCTATGGGTGAGCTTGTTTTTCGTCCGGTGGCGCAGTGGGTCAATACCGCGCTTGCCGCTCTTCAGATTTCCGACAGATGCTATATTCGACACGAGGGCGAGGACGCTTTGGAGAAACTCACCGGAGACTCGCCTGTGTTTGTGCACCCAAAAGAAGCGGGGCACCCAATCCTTTCCGCAAAGGATTGGGTAAAAAAGCGAGAGGATAAGAATATTATTGTGCTTTGCGCAGAGGCTCCGTTTGTGGACGAGGCTTCTATCAAAGGCGCTCTCAGCCACCATATCGAAAGCAATTATAACATGACTGTTCTTGCCTCCGGCGGAAGAACGGCTTTTATTAAGGAACTCGCAAACAGCGCGTTCTGGGTAAAAGGCGCATTTCTGTCGGAGCTTTTTAGCGAGGCAGACCCGGAGGATAAGGACGGCAAAGGCTTCATTCCCGCTGCGCTTAAAGTGATTTCCGGCAAGGGAACCGTTGCGGGAACCTTCGTTGCGGGAAAGCCGGAGCTTAATATGCGTGCGGGAACCCCGGAGGAGCTTTTGACCCTCAATGCTGCCGCAAGAACCGCCGTGTTCAAAAAGCTCTGCGCCGAGGGCGTGAGATTTATCTGCACCGACGGAATTATAATCGAGCCTTCGGTGAAAATCGGAGCGGGCACGCTGGTTCTGCCGGGAACGATAATCAAAGGCGAAACCGTAATCGGCGAAAACTGCACAATAGGTCCCGGCAGCTATATTGAGGACAGCACCGTTGGGAACGATACCGAGGTGAATTCCACGCAGATACGCTCCTCCACATTGGAAAGCGGCGTGAAGATAGGCCCTTGGAGTCAGGTTCGCCCGAACTGCATAATCCACGACGGCTGCAAAATCGGTGACTATGTGGAAATTAAAAATTCCGAAGTGGGCGCGCGTACAGCGATTGCGCACCTTACCTATGTGGGCGATTCCGATGTGGGCGAGGCGGTCAATTTCGGCTGCGGCTGCTGTATTGCAAACTACGACGGTCAGCACAAGCACCGCACCAAAATCGGCGACCATGCGTTTCTCGGCTGCAACACAAACCTTATTGCGCCGGTGGAGCTTGGTAAATTTGCCTATACCGCCGCAGGTAGCACCATCACGAAGAATGTTCCCGACTATGCGCTTGCCGTTGGCCGTGCAAAGCAGGAAAATATTGCGGACTGGGTCAAAAAGCACGACGCAATAAAGATTAAATAATGTGCGGCAAAAGCCGCCATCGCAAAGTTTTTTATAGCCAAAAAGCTTAAAAATAAAACACCATGAGTTAATAGGAGAGAGAAAAAATGAATATCCACGGGAAGGACATCAAAATTTTCACCGGCAATGCGTACCCCAAGGCAGCGGAAGATATCGCAAAAAATCTTGGATTGCCCCTTGGCAAATGCGCCGTCGGTCACTTTGCAGACGGCGAAGTTTCCGTTTCTCCGGAAGAAACCGTTCGTGGTTCCGACGTATTTATTGTACAGTCCACCTGCAACCCGGTCAACGACAACCTTATGGAGCTAATCATAATGATTGACGCTTTCCGCCGTGCTTCCGCCGGAAGAATTACCGCCGTTATTCCTTATTTCGGATATGCCCGCCAGGACAGAAAAGCAAAGGCAAGAGACCCGATTTCCGCAAAGGTTGTTGCAAATATGCTCACCGCTGCGGGCGCAGACAGAGTCCTTACCATGGATCTTCACGCTGCGCAGATTCAGGGCTTCTTCGACATCCCTGTTGACCACCTTATGGGCGCGCCGATTCTTACTCCTTATTTCCAGCCCATTGTTCACCATCACGAGGATGAGTACGTTGCGGTTTCTCCCGACCATGGCAGCGTAAACCGTGTTCGCAAATTTGCCGAAAAGCTCGACATTCCGCTCGCTATAATCGACAAACGCCGTCCCAAAGCGAACGTTTCTGAAGTTATGAACATCATCGGCGACGTTAAGGGCAAAAAGTGCATCATCATGGACGATATGGTTGACACTGCGGGTACTCTCTGCGGTGCTGCAAAGGCGCTTATCGAAGTTGGCGGCGCACTTTCTGTAACCGCCTGCGCAACCCACGGTCCGCTTTCCGGTCCTGCAATCGAGCGTATTCAGAACAGCGTTCTGGACGAGCTTGTGCTCCTCGACACCATTCCGATAAGCGAAGAAAAGCGCGCAGCCTGCAACAAAATCACCGTTCTGCCCGTTGCACCGGTCTTTGCTGAAGCAATTGAGCGCATCTACGGCGACCGCCCCGTAAGCCCGCTGTTCATCTGATTTTTTGCTGAATTTATACGAATTTATACGAAGAGAAAGCCCGCTTTGCAGCGGGCTTTCTGTATGTCGAAAAATCCTGCGCAGCAGGATTTTTTTCTGTGCATAAGACTATACATTATCGGAAAGGAAGATAGTAACGAAAGAAACCCATCAGGGGTGCGTTTTTGTTCAAGTCAGCTTGGCGGAAAAC
>USFO01000053.1 GCA_900553955.1 uncultured Oscillospiraceae bacterium | reverse complement strand
CCCTTTGCGAAGCCATTTTTGCAGAACAAACGTTTTGCAAATGTAACAGGGGGTGATTTTTTGACTATGAAAAACGGAGGTGAGTCCGAAATTCGGCGATGACTGATTTTTTCCCTTGGAAAGGGAAAAGAGAAAACTAAATCGGAACTGCTTGCAGAGCAAGCCAAAAGGAAAAAGAAAAAACAAAAATCAAACAAAAAATTTTTAAGACCTAAATAGGTCGGAAAGGAAAAAATTATGAGTATTGAAACCAACAAAACCTACAAAATCAGAAGCGCAATATCTTCTACAAGAATGCTGAACCTTTATTCCTCCGGCACTGCCGCAAACGGAATGAATGTTGTTCTCTACACCAGCGATGATTCCAACGAGCAGAAATGGCTCTTTGACGGCGACAGACTTCGCCCCAAAACCGATATAACTTTCTGCCTTGACCGCTACACCGCGTCCACCTACCTCGACAATGCTGACATTTGGAAGGCTTCTGCAAAAGACGCAGCTGCGCAGAAAATCAAACTTGAAGCCCACGGCATTTATTACTACATTCTACTTCAAACAAAAGTTGATGGTAAGGACTATTACCTTACCGCAAGCAACAACACGAACGGAAACGCTACCGCAGTCGGCAAACAGGCAGGTGCAGACGGAAATGTCTACTGGGCAGAACAGCTTAACGGCGGCGGTGATTATCATCAGCTCTGGTTCTTCACCGAAGATTCCGGCTCTTCTTCCGGCGGGGAGACTGGCGGCGGAGAAAACGGTCAAAAGCTCAGACTTCCGATAAATGGAGTCAACACTCTCTCTGCGAGCAGAACTACCGACCCGAACTCTTCTTATGCAGGCTCCTATAATGGCAGTTCTCATTATGGAGCCGATATTGCTTGCAGTGCAGGAACTATACTTAAAGGCTTAGGTAATGGCACTGTTGTTGGAACGGGGTACAACACAAAAGAAGGATATTTTATTTCAGTAAAATATCTGAATTGTATTCCGGTATCCGGAGGCACCTATAAAGATCTCATTGTAAGATATTTTCACATGAAAAGTGTATCCGCAAAGCTGAATGATGCTGTAACAACAAGTACAACCCTTGGAGAAAGTGGAAATACTGGTGAGTGGTGCAGAGGAGCTCATGTTCATGTAGAAGTAGATACCGATACAGCATATCCAAACTATACTCCATCACTTCAAAACAGCAATAATAATGGTGGCGGCTTGTATAAAGGCACAGATTCCTGTGAGAATCCGTTCGACTGGTTCTTTACTTATTCCGGTCAGAGCAAGGCGAGATACTGGGATTCCGACGAAACATGGGTGTTTCCCGAAGACATGGTAGAACATTCCGCATAATCATTCCAGTTTACAACCGACAAATTTATATGGACTTTCTGAAATATCAAGAGATAGATACATATAAATCATCGATGAGTCGAGATTAGAAACGCAGGTAAGTTTCGCCGTGGCGGTGCTTCCGGAAATCGAAATATCGTCCGGCGAAACTATCGAAAACGAGTAATCACTCAGCCAACGGTCGGCTCCGCCGATGTCATACCAGCCGTTTTTGGCGCTGTATATGTCACTGGAGCGAAGAAAATCGGTACTCACATTGAAATATCGCTGAACAAAGCCCTCGAACTCCTCCGCCGGAAAAGCCCAGCATCCGCTCTCAGAATTGCCGGAGTACTTTTCGAAGCGTTCTTCCACTGTCGTGTTCGCTATAATATATTCTGCATACCAAATGTAAAATCCGGCAACGCCGATTTCTTCGGGCGAGTTCCATTCGCCGTCGTTTATCAAAATGCCGTACAAGGGAAGATATTCTTCATTCAGCTCTTTGAAAAGCGCGGTGCGCTGCTCATTTTCTGCGGAGCTTTCGCTTTCCCCGCCGCTTTCGCTGCTTTCGCTTATACTCTCCCCACTCCCGCCGCTGCTGTCTGCTCCGGCGGGAGCTTTATTGCACGCAGAAAACGCCGCGGTGCTCATGAGCACCGCCATGAGCACGCCGAGCACGGATAAAATTTTTCTTTTCATTTTTGAGCACGCTCCTTTCCGAATGGGCAGTCCATTGCAATTGCTCTCGACAAATTGTCGCAGAAAAGTTATCTGCCGCTTATTCGCTGTATTTCACCGCAAATTTATCATTACTAATGCTGATTATCAAATAATCCTTGCTGATTAAGGTAAATGTCGCCTCCGTTGTCGGGTCGGCGATGGAGGCAACATGGCGGAAATATTTCTGCGGGTGGTCAATCTCCCTAACATAGAGCTGAAGGTTGCGGCGGTCACTCTGATCACCGTCGCCGTTCAGCCCATAGAGGTAAAAAACAGCGGTAACACCGTCGGCTGTTCTCCATCCGTGTGGGTCACCAAGAGCACCCGCAGCTTTATAAATTTCATCAGTTTCAGCGTCAATTCTGTACCAATCATCCATGACATAGCGGTCGGCAAGCGGATATTGTGCCTCGTCAGGTTCATAAATAAAGTGCCCAAGCTCGATTTTACCCTCCGAAATATTGTAAATTACAATGCCGGTGCAAATGCTGCTCTCCTTGAAGGCGGTCGCAACAATTTTTGTTCCGCCGCATATGAACCGCGGGCAGCCGTAGCGCTTTTCGCCAAAAAGCTCTACAAGACTTTCGGGGTGGTCGGCAAGAACACTTTTGTAATTTTTGTCCAAGTCCTCGTTGGAAAGGATAAGCTCCGGCTCGCCGCCGTCAAGGCTCAAAAGCCTGATTCCGTCGTCGTCGTGCCAAGTGAAATACCGCTCGTTTATGTCGTAGCAATCGCGGAATTCATCATACGATTCCTTGTGCTCGAACTTCATATCAAGCGGGAGCGTTTCACGGAGCACTTTGCTTTCATCGGTCGTGCTGCGGTAAACGACGCTGTCGAGTAAAAGCAGGCGGTAGTCGTAGCCATCCCTTGCGGAATAAGCTTCCGCGCGAATTGTTTCGCCGTAATTTTCCGTTTTGTAGCGCAGTTTTCCGCTCTCGGCGTCGTAGACGAAAGTATTGTTTTCGTTACACAGAACTACCGCGCCGTTCACCTCGATGGTCGGGTTCCAAATAGTGCCGTACTGGTCTTCGTAGATGTCTGCGCTACCTTCAAGCCACACGGCGTTGCCGTGAATCTGCGCGGTTAGCTCTTTTGCGTGTTCGTCGGAATTTTCGCTTTGAGCCTCGCTTTCCCCGCTCCCGCCGCTGTTTTCTGCTCCGGCGGGGGTTTTTTCGCAGGCGGCAAGCGCCGTCAGTGCCATGAGCACCGCCATGAGCACGCCGAGCACGGATAAAATTTTACGCTTCATTTTTGAGCACGCTCCTTTCGGTAAGTTCGCTCGTTTAACTAAAATGTCCTTTTCCCACGCACACCTAATCAACGCTATAATTTCCGTTATGAAAATATTCCGAAATGCAGCCTAACCAGTCCGCCTTTACCGAATCCGATCTAACACCATATTCTTCCGAAATAGCGTCCGCAAGATCGTCAATGCTTACAGGTGCCATGGCAAGCAGGAATTCTTTTACAGCCTTACTTCTATCAAATTCTCCGAATACAATAGTCGGCATTCTGCTAAAGACCATATTCGGATTGCGTTTTTCCGCATGAATCTTTTTCAACAGATTATGAATTTCATATTCATCACGCAAATCATATTGAGACATAATCTCGGGATAGTTCAACAAAAATTTACGGGTCGAAATTTCTGTGTTTTTATATTTTTCAAGACTTAGGGTCTCTAAAAGCTCTGTAAAATCAGTGCCTTTAATATCGTAGTAGCGAAATTTTTGATTGTGCGTCCATAGAATATTTTCACTTCTGGCAAACTTGTTTATTCTTCCTCTCAATGACTCTTTATTATGCCTGAACCGTTCGTCTGTTATCCCATTTTCATCAAGAATACGATCATACAAATCGAAATAGTCTTCAACTGATATTGCTTTTTTACAATAATGTTCCACTATATAGTCTTCGACATCCGAACGAGAAGCATTGACATATTGTCCATCTATTTTTATTTCGCCTTTGTGCAAATAATGGCTTACATGAATCTTAAAATCCTCTGAAAGCATTTTATCTTCCAAGGCGTTTTCTATTTTTTGATGTCCTCTTTCGTATCTCCCTTCCAAATAATACATAAGCTTTGCATCGCCGATTTCATCAACAAAGAAATCTTTATCTATGTTATATTTGCAAAAAGCATAAGCGTATTCATCTTCTTTGAATCGGAGGTTACTAAAGGCTATTCTGCGAAAAATATTATTTTCAATCTGCCGTACACGTTCTCTTGTGATTCCGAATTGCAATCCCGTTTCATTCAGAGTTTTTCTTTCTGCCCTCATTTTCAAAGCGGAAGCTGAACGCTCATCAAGTTCAGTTGCGATATAGTCGAAAAAAGATATTCGAGGGAACGTATACATATTATTTTCACTTTCTATTTTCCCATCTGATACAAGCTGATTGAGCACCGCTTGAACAGTGTCCTTATCAAATTCTTCAAACTTTTGCAGCACATCCTCGAAAGAGAGAGCACAAAATTCATGTTCTTCAAACAACGCAATAACCATTTTTGCGAGTGGTTCTTTATTTTTATGTTCAATCTCTTTGAAATTTTCCAATGAAGAATCTAAATATATTTTAAGCTTCTCCTCAATTTCATTTGCTGCCATCATGCCGATATTTTTAATCGCTGTTAATTCATCAAATGAAAGCCCTATCAAATCAGAAATCATATTTTTTCTACTACACCTTAACCAATTTCCTGATCTTGTACTCAAATTAAGCACAGAAATCGGAGCGTCGCCAATAAACATATTTCTGTCTTGATTTAATATTTTCCCATTTAGTACAGTATAACCTGGAGCTAGAATTTCGTTGCTATTGTGTTTATTCGATTCGTCTTTAGACACGATTCCGGTATCACAATATTCTTTTATAACAGAAATGATTTCGTTTACTATTTTTGCTCCAATGTTAGGAGCCTCTATAAGTTGTTCTGCTGAAAGCAATAGTAAATCGGATACAAGAAAATTAGCGATTTCACCTTTTTTAATATGCATGCCCCGCCCGATTGCGTTAACAGCCCTTGCGCTAAAGTTTAATGCTAATGCACTGATGTCATCTACTGCTTTTTGTGACTGTTCACATATAATTTTTCCGTCAGCAATATTATACCCGGGGATAAGTCGGGATTTAAGTGTTAAATTTTCTTGTTCTGAGTGGTTCGTTTCATCATAAGCAAAAAATATTCCCATTACTTTCTCCTTTGTATAAATCCATTTTTTATTGAAAGCACAACGTACTAATTACATTAGAGCGCAGCAAACCTGTCCTTTTCCCACGCACACCTTCACAGCTGCTTATCCAAAATTTCGCGGTAGTGCCCGTAAAATTCGGTAAAGGTTCCGCGCTCGATTTCCGCGCGGATTTTCGCCATCAGCTCGTTGTAAAAATAAAGGTTGTGCAGCACGCAAAGCCGCATTCCAAGGCGCTCGTCCGCCTTTAGCAGGTGGCGGATGTACGCCTTTGAATAGCTGCGGCAGGCAGGGCAGCCGCAGCCCTCGTCAATAGGGGAGGGGTCGTACTTGAACTTTTCCGCCAGTATGCGGATTTTTCCGCCCCATGTGAACACATTCCCGTGCTGTGCGTTACGCAAGGGCAGCACGCAGTCGAAAAAATCCACCCCGCGGTACACGCCCTCAAGTATGTTCAGCGGCGTGCCCACGCCCATGAGGTAGCGGGGCTTATCCGCGGGCATAAACGGCTCCACCGCGTCTATTATGCGGTACATTTCCTCGGCGCTTTCCCCCACGGAAAGCCCGCCGATGGCGTAGCCGTCAAGATTAAGCTCCGCAATTTCGCGCATGTGCTCCGCGCGAATGTCGTCATAGGTGCCGCCCTGATTTATTCCGAACAGAAGCTGACCGGGGTTCACCGCGCCCGGCTGTGAGCACAGACGCTCGTGCTCATCCTTGCAGCGGCGCAGCCAGCGGGTGGTTCGCGCCACGGATTTTTCCACATAATCCCTCGGCGAAGGGTTCTCTATGCACTCGTCGAACGCCATAGCAATGTCCGAGCCGAGGGCGCACTGAATCTGCATGGACTCCTCCGGCCCCATAAAAATGCGCCGCCCGTCAAGGTACGAGGTGAAATACGCCCCCTCCTCCTTAATTTTACGCAGATTTCGCAGGGAAAACACCTGAAAACCGCCGCTGTCCGTCAGAATAGGGCGTTCCCAGTGCATAAATTTGTGCAGACCGCCCAGCCGCGCAATAAGCTCCTCTCCGGGCTGCATATGCAGGTGGTAGGTGTTGGAAAGCTCCACCGGCGAGCCCACCTCCACAAGGTCGTCCGTGGAACAGCCCCCGCGGATTGCCGCCGCAGTTCCCACGCTCATAAAAACCGGCGTTTCAATAACGCCGTGTGGCGTTTCGAGGGCGCCTCGCCTTGCTCGTCCCTCTTTTACTTTTAGTATAAACATATATTAAATATCCTTTCGGGAATATTTTTTGACGATTTTCTCAGCATTTTCGTGTCAGCTTAGGCTTCGCCGCGCCTGCGGTGCTCAAAATCACCGCCATGAGCACGCCGAGCACGGATAAAATTTTACGCTTCATTTTGAGCACGCTCCTTTCCGAACAAGCGGGTCTTTATAATATAAGTGTAGCATTTTTTGGCGGTTGTTGCAAGAGAGGCGACTCCGCTGTAAAGCACAGAATCTGCAAAAGTGAGTACCTCAGTTACGCCCGCCAAAGGCGGGCGGCCCTCATCCGTCACGGTGCGGCGGCACGCCGCACCATGCCACCTTCCCCAAGGGGAAGGCTAAGCGCGCCCATCACCTCTGTGCGCTATTCCGCATTCCGATTTCCGCATTCCGCATTCATATAAGTTCGTATTAAAAAATAAATAAAATAATTGTAATTCTCCCGCCTTGGTGCTACAATGTAATATGGTATATTTTACACAGGAGGTATTTTAACTTGCCACAGGACAATATCAGAAACTTTTGTATAATCGCGCACATCGACCACGGCAAATCCACCCTTGCGGACAGAATTCTGGAGAACACCAACGCCGTCGCGCCGCGCGACATGGAGGAACAGCTCCTCGACAATATGGACATTGAGCGGGAGCGCGGAATAACCATCAAATCCCGCGCCGTGCGCCTTCACTATAACGCCGACGACGGCAGGGAATACATCTTTAACCTCATCGACACCCCCGGACACGTGGACTTCAACTACGAGGTTTCCCGCTCCCTTGCCGCCTGCGAGGGCGCGGTGCTCATCGTGGACGCTTCCCAGGGGGTTGAGGCACAGACCTTGGCGAACGCCTACCTTGCGGTTGACCACGACCTCGAAATCGTTCCCGTAATAAACAAAATTGACCTGCCCGCCGCCGACCCGGAGCGTGTTGCCCACGAAATCGAGGACATCATCGGTATTCCGGCGCTGGATGCGCCGCGCATTTCCGCCAAAACCGGCGAAAATGTTCACGCCGTTCTTGAGGCGATTGTCGCGGGCGTGCCCGCTCCCAAGGGCGACG
Organism: uncultured Oscillospiraceae bacterium; assembly: GCA_900553955.1. Lineage (GTDB taxonomy): Bacteria > Bacillota > Clostridia > Oscillospirales > Ruminococcaceae > UMGS1668. The sequence continues at coordinate 3,422 of USFO01000053.1, read as the reverse complement.
ACAACGCGCCGCTTAAAGCGCTGATTTTCGACTCGATTTACGACAGCTACCGCGGCGTAATCGTCTACGTTCGCGTAATGGACGGCAGCCTTAAAAGCGGCGACCGTATTCGCATGATGTCCACCGGAGCGGAGTTCGACGTGGTGGAGGTCGGCTACATGGGCGCAACCCGCCTTGTTCCCTCCGGCGAAATAAAGGCGGGGGAGGTGGGCTACATCACCGCGTCTATCAAAACCGTAGCTGATACCTCCGTGGGCGACACCGTCACTCTTGCGGAAAACCCCGCCGCGGAGGCGCTTCCCGGCTACAAGAAGGTTCGCCCCATGGTTTACGCCGGAATTTATCCCCTTGACGGCGCAAAATATCCCGACCTGCGGGACGCCCTCGACAAGCTCACCCTGAACGACGCCTCCCTCAGCTTCGAGCCGGAAACCTCCGCCGCACTGGGCTTCGGCTTCCGCTGCGGCTTCCTCGGTCTGCTTCACATGGAGGTTATTTTGGAACGCCTTGAAAGGGAATATAACCTTGACCTTATCACCACCGCCCCCAGCGTTGTGTACAAGCTCCACCTTACCGACGGCAGCACCATAGAGCTTGACAACCCCACCAACTACCCCGACCCGGCAACCATAGAATCCTCCGAGGAGCCCTATGTTTTGGCGAGCATATTCACTCCCACCCAGTATATAGGCAGCATTATGGATCTCTGTCAGCAGCGCCGGGGAATTTATCGTGATACGAAATATCTTGAAGCCGACCGTGCCGAGCTTCACTACGAGCTTCCTCTCGGCGAAATTATTTACGACTTCTTCGACGCACTGAAAAGCCGCACCCGCGGCTATGCCAGCTTCGACTACGAGCCCTGCGGCTACAAACCCGGAAAGCTTGTGAAGCTTGACGTTCTGCTCAACGGCGAACAGGTGGACGCTCTCTCCATGATAGTGTTCGCCGACAACGCCTATCCCCGCGCCAGAAGAATGGTGGAACGCCTGCGCGACAACATAAACCGTCAGCTTTTCGAGGTGCCGGTTCAGGCTGCCATAGGCGGAAAAATCATCGCCCGCGAAACCGTAAAGGCTCTCCGCAAGGACGTGCTTGCCAAGTGCTACGGCGGCGATATCACCCGTAAAAAGAAGCTTCTTGAAAAGCAGAAGGAAGGCAAGAAGAAAATGCGCCGCATAGGCTCCGTCGAGCTTCCCAAGGAGGCGTTCATGGCGGTGCTCAAGCTTGACGACGACTGATAAGCAGGCAAAACCGGCGCGCAAATTATATGAAAGGGGAACATAGCGAATGTCCGAGGAAATAAAAGAAACCGCAGCTAAAAAGAACGAAGAGGCTTATGCAAAGGAAAAGGTCGGCGCGGTGATTTACGGCGTAATATCCGCAGTTAATTTCAAAATCTGTTACGACAACGCCCCAACCTTCGGGGAGCTTATTGATATTTTGACAGGGAGCGGAGAAAACGCCGTTATGCAGCTTTTTCTTACGGGAATGTTTATCCTGCTTGCTGCTGTGGCGAGCACAAGCGCAGCCGCATATTTTTCCCGCCTTATAATCGGTGCGCCCATACGCGGCGCGGCCTCTTACTATGTTGTGGCGGACGCTCTGCTTTACGGCATTTCCGCATACATAAGCTTGTTTAGGCTTTACGATTTTGTGTTGACCTTTGTGCTGCTTGTCTGCGGAGCACTTTCGCTGCTTTGCACCCATGCCATTATCACCTACGAAAAAGGCAAGCCCTTTCGCATATAAAAAAGCCCGCGCGCCTCTTTTTTTGAGCACGCGCGGTTTTTGACATGAGCACCGATTTTTTGAGCACGGAGATGAGCCCTATGAAAGAGGAAAACAAAACGCCCACGCCGCCGGTTATAAAAAAATCCCTCCGTTTGGAGGAATTTTCTTGCCTAAAGATTGTACTGCTGAATAAATTATCTGCCATCGTACACTTTCAAATTTGAAACATTAGTCGTTGTATGATGAGTGCAGGCTTTATAGGAATATTCACCGATAAACGAACCAATTGGGTAAGTAGAAGTTGGCACAGAAGTACCATTGATAGTTACAGGACAATAACCGGTATAATGTGTGAAGTCAGCATTCAAGCTGTTAATATCCACCTGCGTGGTTTTAGCTCCACTTTCATTGTAAACATAACTATCAACCGCATTGAAATATATATCATCATCGGACTTGTTTAGTCAGATTGACTGGCGGGTGTAGATTCCCGCGTTTGTGAGTTGAACACATAGTAATCACACTCTGAGAAAAACACATCGTCCGGGTCGTTTCCGGCAGCAACAAAGTCCTTATATTGCTGCGAATAGACAGAATATTTTATGGAATAATTCGATATCGGCTGAAATGAAACCATATCTTCATTGGTGTAAAGTTCATCCAGCTTTTTATCCGGAACATACAGCCGATAGACCGTATGCTCTAAACTGAACCAAATCAAAGAATCGTTTGCAAAGAAATTTTTGACATTCGGATTATCTTTGGATTCAAATTCAAATATTTTGTCGGTGTTTTCACCACGAAAATCGGTTTCGTATATGACATTCGATGCAGTGACGAAAAAGATTTTGTCGTTTACGACATCATAATTGATAACCGCTTCCTTGTCGAACAAAACAGTTTTGTTGTCGAAGTTCTTGTTCTTAAAATCGTCGAAAGGAACAACCGCCAAATCACCATTATCTTCAATGATGACAGCATTTTGTTTGCTTTCTTCAGATACCAAGGACAAATCTTCGTATGGATGTTCTTGAGAAAAATAGTTCTCATATTCGGAGCTTGTCTTGCTGTCGGAATCAGAGGATGATTGCGCCAAATCGGATGAAGTGCTGCTTTCATTCACTTGCGAATTAGCATCGCTGCGAGGTATGCTGCATGATGCTAAAACTGCGATGAAAACAAACACAGATAAAATTTTTAGTAAAGCTTTCAATAGGACCCACTCCCATCACATATAGTAAGATGAAAAGAAAACTTTCTTAGCCCATTGGACTCACCTCAAATCTTTTTTTACAAGTGTTGTGTTTTGGCTGCGCTTACTATTCTAAAGCAATATGCTTGCTTTCTGTTTGCTATGCCAGAAGGTAAATTGGAAACATTAAACCTCAATGATTATATTTCACATTTATATAATCATTTTTCTAAAATCATTGTACAACACTTATATGATTTTTCAATTAGTATAATTAACAAAATAGTTATAATATTTTTGTATATAATGACGAATGATGTCTATTTTACTGCATATAGCTTCAAAAGCATTTCAATTATATAGACCCTAAAATAGCAAAAGTGCAACATGTATTTTGCATTGTTTACAAAATATTCACAATATATTATAGCTTGATAGCTTGTACAGCTTTAGTGCTTATGCCCACATAATATCTTTGCTTTTTACACTCAAAAAG